>DASVSW010000367.1:0-6620 GCA_036387895.1 Sphingomonas sp. | reverse complement strand
TCAAGCGCCTGGTAGTGCTTGTGGCCAAGCGCTTCGAAGAAATCCATGTCGACGATGGTGGCGCCGGTGGCGACGATGCCGTCCACCATGTTGTTGCGCACCAGATCGGCGTAGAGGTCCATGCAGCCGCCGGCCGAGGTCGAGCCCGCGATGACCAGGAAGATAGAGCAATCCTTGTCGGCCAGCATCTGATTGTAGATGCCGGTGGCGCGCGCGAGGTCGCGGCTGGTGAAGCTCATCTTGTCCATCGCGTCGATGATCGGACGCGCGTCGAAGGACTTGATGTCGATATGCTCGACCTGGCGCGACAGCAGCTCGGCTTTGCGCGTGTCGTTGATCGGGGTCATGTCGTTCATATACAGTTCCGTTTCTTCACAAGTGCCGCCGTCATGAGGGGACGCCGGATACCCATGAGGAGACGGACCTGCGGCCCGCTCCGTCCGCTCGCGTGGAATGCGAGCCGCGCCGCACGACGCCGCGCCGGTCGGAACCGGCGCGACGCCATGTGGGCTAGCCTTGGTCGATTACAACGCCTTGACGGCGACGACCCGTTGCCGATCCGCGACGTACATCGAGGTCATCGGCTCGTCGTCGACGACCACCGTCGCCTCCGACCCGAAGCCGTTGAACGCGGTCCGCATCGCGGCGCCGTAGGCGCCGAGCATCCCGATCTCGAGATAGTCGCCCGCCTCTACGTCCGCCGGCAGCAGGAACGGCCCCGCCATGCGGTCGAGGTCGTCGCACGTCGGCCCGTAGAAGCTGAACGGCACGTCCTTGGCCCGGCTGTCCACGTCGCGCAGCAGCGTGACGGGGAAGCGCCAGCCGAGATGTGCCGCGTCGAACAGCGCGCCGTACGCGCCGTCGTTGATGTACAGCTCGGTGCCGCGGCGCTTCTCCACGCGCACCACGATCGAGCTGTACTCTGCGCACAACGCACGGCCCGGCTCGGCCCAGAGCTCCGCCGAGTACGAGATCGGCAGGTCCTCGAAGGCGCGGTGGATCGTGTCGAAGTAGCGCTGCAGCGGCGGCGGCTCCATGCCGGGGTAGGAGGAGGGGAAGCCCCCGCCCACGTCCACGACGTCGACCATGACGCCCGCCTCGACGATCGCGGAGCGCACGCGCCCGAGCGCCGCGGCGTAGGCCTCCGGCGTCATCGCCTGGCTGCCCACGTGGAAGCAGATGCCGAGCGAGTCCGCCGCCTGGCGGGTCGCCATCAGCAACGGCTTCACGTCCGGACCCGACGCGCCGAACTTGGCGCCCAGGCTCAGCTCCGAATATTCGGACGACACCTGCAACCGGACGCAGAGCGTCAGGTCTTGCGCGCCGCCGGTCGCGCGGACGATTTTGTCCAGCTCCTCGAGCGAGTCGAGCGAGAAGACGCGGACGCCGTGCTGGTGGTACGCCTCCGCGATCACCTCCTCGGCCTTGACCGGGTGCATGAGGCACAGCGTCGCCTCGGGCAGCGTGGCGGCCACAAGGCGCACCTCGCCGATCGACGCGACGTCGTAATGCGTCACGCCCGCGTCCCACAGGACGCGGAGCAGGTCCGGCGACGGGTTGGCCTTCACCGCGTACATCGAGCGGCCCGGGAACTTCTCGACGAAGAACCGGGCGGCGCGTGCGGCGGCGTGCGGACGCACGAGCGTGACCGCTTGGACCGGGCGTTGCTTAGCGATTTCGGATCCGCCGCCAATAACAGATGACGTACCGGTCGAAAGGGTGGTCGCTAACCCCAGCGCGCTATGATGCTTGTGCAACTCAAGGGACCTCCAATGCCCGCAGGCGACGACGAAAAAGCTGCCTTGCGGTTGGAAGTCCCATGGGGCAGCGGAGGCGCGATGTATGGGGGGCGACCCCCCATGTAAAGCGCCTTTCGCACGTCTGGATCGAAAAGTGACATTTCTGCGACAACCCACCCGGGCGGGGGCCCGCGACGCCGCCGCCAAGCTCGCGGAAGTGCTGCCCGCGACGCCCCTGTTCACTCGTGACTTCAAGGGGATAGCGGTCGCTTTCAAGGCCGAGTCTCTGCAACCGATGGGCGCGTTCAAGGTGCGCGGCGCGTGGCATCGGCTGACCGCGCTGAGTGACGAGGCGCGCCGGAAAGGCGTGGTCGCGTTCTCGTCGGGCAACCACGCGCAGGGCGTCGCCTGGGCGGCCAAGCGCCTCGGGCTCCAAGCCACCATCGTGATGCCCCGCGACGCGCCGCGGGTGAAGCGCGACTCCACCCTGTCGCTCGGCGCCGAGATCGTCGACTACGACCGCGCGACCGAGAGCCGCGAGCAGATCGCGGCGCGTTTGGCGGAGGCGAGGGGGGCGACGCTGGTGCCGAGCTTCGACGACCCCTGGATCATCGAGGGCCAGGGCTCGGCGGGCGTCGAGGCCGCGCGGCAGATGGAGCGCATGGGCCTGCCCGCGCCTGCGCACGTCGTCGTGCCCTGCGGCGGGGGCGGGCTCGCGGCCGGCCTCGCGCTGGCGTTGCCCGACGCCAAGGTGACCGTCGTCGAGCCGGAAGGCTGGGACGACATGCGCCGCAGCCTGGAGGCGAGCTGGATCGAGCCCGTCGGCCCCAACCCGCCGCCCACCGCCTGCGACTCGCTCCAGACGCAGCGCGTGTCGCCGCTGACCTTCGACGTCCTCTCCCGCCGCGACGCGCAGGGGCTGGCCGTGAGCGAGGCGGAAACGGCCGCGGCGCAGCGCTGGGCCGCCGAGAAGCTGAGATTAGTGATCGAGCCCGGCGGCGCGGTGGCGCTCGCGGCGCTCCTCGCGGGCAAGGTGAAGCCGGAGCCGGGGATGCTGGTGATCCTGTCGGGCGGCAACGTCGACCCGGCGGCTTACGCGCGGGTGCTGGCCGGATGAGGCCCGCGCTCAGCGGGATCGCCAACGCCGCGCCCGCGCTGGCGATGCTGGCCTGCTTCGCGTGCCTCGGGGGCGGGGGCTACCTCGTCGCCACCCGCCGCGACGTGAAGAAGGGCGCGCTGATGCTGGTGCTGGCGGCGGTGCTGTTCGGGAACGTGCTGATCTGGACGATGTGATCCCTCTCCCATCGGGAGAGGGAGGGAGCCGCTCGAAGAGCGGCGGAAGGGTGAGGGTGATCAGCCGAGCGGTGGTTCGCGCTCGCCCTCACCCCGCGCCGCTGCGCGGCCTGCCCCTCTCCCGATGGGAGAGGGGTAGGTCATCTAATGGGACACTTCGGATCGAGGCGGAAGTCGAGATACCGGTCCACGCTGCCCATCAGCTCGGGCATCTCGTTCTCGAAGAAGTGGTTCGCCTTCGGGATCGTGTCGTGATGGATGGTGATGTGCTTCTGCGTCCGGAGCTTGTCGACCAGCTTCTGCGTCGCCGACGGCGTGACCACCTCGTCCGCTTCGCCCTGGATGATGATGCCCGAAGCGGGGCAGGGGGCGAGGAAGGTGAAGTCGTACATGTTGGCCGGCGGCGCCACCGAGATGAAGCCGCGGATCTCCGGCCGCCGCATCAGGAGCTGCATCCCGATCCACGCGCCGAAGCTCACGCCCGCGATCCAGGTCTGCGACGCTTCGGGGTGGAAGCTCTGCACCCAGTCGAGCGCGGAGGCCGCGTCCGACAGCTCGCCCACGCCGTTGTCGAACACGCCCTGGCTCTTGCCGACCCCGCGGAAGTTGAAGCGCAGGGTCGCGAAGCCGCGCCGCTGGAACGTCTTGTACAGCTCCTGCACCATGCGGTTGTTCATCGTCCCGCCCGCTTCGGGGTGCGGGTGGAGGATCATCGCGACGGGCGCGCGGGGACGGGGAGCGGGGGCGAATCGCCCCTCGAGACGGCCCTCGGGGCCGGGAAAGATGACTTCGGGCATCGTTGTCCTGTGATCGGAGCGGGTCGGGGTGCTCCCCCGTAGACGGCGCGCTATATAGGCGAGAACCGCCGATTTGGAACCTTCCTTGCCCCCTCGCACCTATCTCGACCACGCCGCGACCACGCCAGTCCGTCCCGGAGCGGCACGCGCCGTAGCCGACGCGATGACGCGCTGGGCCAATCCCAGCTCGCCGCACGCGGAAGGGCGCGCCGCGCGACGGGCGCTGGAGGACGCGCGCGCGGCGATCGGCCGGGCCTATGGCTGGTCCGGCCCCGTGCTGCTGACCGGCGGCGCCAGCGAGTCGCTGGGCATCGCGCTCGGCCGCTCGACCGTCGACCGTATCGCCATCACCGCCGTCGAGCATGACGCGGTGTTCCGCGCCGCGGGCGAGGGTTCGGAGACGCTGCCGGTCGACAGCGACGGCCTGCTCCGCCTCGACGCGCTGGCGGCGTTCCTCGACCGGCCCGGCCGCGCGCTCGTCTGCGCGCAATGGGCGAACAGCGAGACGGGGGTGCGCCAGCCGATCGCCGCCATCACCGGCGCCGTCCACGCCGCCGGCCACCTCCTCCTCGTCGATGCGGCGCAGATGCCCGCAGGCGCCGACCCCGACGTCATGACGCACGCCGACCTGGTCGCCGTCTCCGCGCACAAGCGCGGCGGCCCGCCCGGCGTCGGCGCGCTGCTCGTCCGCGACTTAGGCGCGCTCCGCCCGAGCGGCGGTCAGGAGTTCGGCTATCGCGGCGGCACCGAGAACCTGCCCGCCGCGGCCGGCTACGCCGCAGCGCTGGCAGAACCCGAACCGATCGAGCGCTGGGCCGCCATGCGCCAGCGCCTCGACGACGCGATCCGCCGGTCGGGCGGGCAGGTGGTCACCGAAGCCTCGCCGCGCCACCCCGCGATTGGCGCGTACCGGATGCCGGGCACCGCGTCCGCCGCGCAGCTCATCCGCTTCGACCTCGCGGGCTTCGCCGTGTCGGCGGGCAGCGCCTGCGCCAGCGGCAGCCTCAAGCCGAGCCATGTGCTCGCCGCGCTCGGCTGGACGGAGGCGGCCGGCCGCGAGGTCGTGCGCGTCAGCTTCGGCCGCGACACGACCGACGCTGAGGTGGACGCCTTCATCGCGGCCTGGCGTGAGGCCGCGCGCGCGACCCGGACCTTCGCCGCATGACTTATCTCGACTATCAGGCGACGACACTGCTCGCGCCGGAAGCGTTCGACGCGATGCTGCCCTGGCTCCGCGACCAGCACGCCAACCCTCATTCGCCGCATCGGGAGGGCCGCAAGGCGCGCGCCGCCGTCGAGGTCGCGCGCGGACAGGTGGCGGCGCTCCTGCCGCCCGGCGGCAAGCTCGCCTTCACCAGCGGGGCTACGGAGTCGCTCAATTGGGCGATCAAAGGCACCACGGGCCCGATCGTCACGCTCGCGACCGAGCACGCCGCTACGCTCGACACGGTCGCCGCGACCGGCCGGCCGGTGACGATCGTGCCGGTTCTTCCCGATGGCCTTGTCGATTTGAATGTAGCCGCCGACGCGATCCGCCCCGGCACCGGGCTGGTCGTGGCGCTGCTCGTCAACAACGAGATCGGCGTGATCCAGCCGATCGCCGCGCTCGCCGACCTCGCCCATCAAGCGGGCGCGCTGTTCCTGTGCGACGCGGTGCAGGGCTATGGACGCGTGCCCATCCCCGAGAACGTCGACCTCGTTGCCGTCTCCGCGCACAAGGTCCACGGGCCCAAAGGCGTCGGCGCGCTCTGGATCCGCGACGGCGTCAAGCTCGCGTCGCTTCTCTACGGCGGCGGCCAAGAGGATCCCGGCCGCTCCGGTACGCTCAGCCCCGCGCTCTGCGCCGGCTTCGGCGCCGCCGTCAAGCTGCTCCGCGAGCGCGGCGACACGGACGCCGCGCATGTCGAACGCCTGTTCGCGGCCGCGTGCCGTCGGCTCGGCCCCGACTGGACCGTCAACGGCTCGGTCGAGCACCGGTACAAAGGCAACCTCAACGTCCGCCGTCCCGGCCTCGACGTCGCCCGCCTCATGTCCGACCTCCGCGACCTCAGCTTCTCCGCCGGCTCCGCCTGCGCCAGCGGCTCGGGCCGGCCCAGCCATGTGCTCCGCGCGATCGGCCTCACCGACGCGGAGGCGCGCAACTCCGTCCGGCTCGGCTTCGGGCGCTACACGACGGAGGAGGAACTGCTCGACGCCGTCGACCGCATCGCCGCGGCCGCCGCCGCCCAGCGGATCGCCGCATGATCCGCATCCGCTTCCTGCCCGCCGACGGCCCGGCCATCGACGCCGAGGCGCATGCGGGCGACCGGCTGCTCGACGTCGCGCAGCGTCAGGGCTTGCCGCTCGAGGGCACCTGCGGCGGCGTCGCGGCCTGCGCAACCTGCCATGTCGTCGTCGACGCGGCCGACTTCGACCGCTTGCCGCCGCCTGGCGAGGAGGAGGCGGATCTGCTCGACCTCGTTCCCTTCGCCGTGCGGACCAGCCGCCTGTCGTGCCAGATCACACTCACGCCCGAGATGGACGGGCTGACGGTCCGCGTGCCCGACCAGGGCGGCTTCTGAGCCGGTCCGCCGGTCCGCGAGCGTCCAAAGCGTTGACCTCCCGCCCGGCTCCCGCCATAGGCGCGGACGGAAGTCGGGCGGACGTGGACGTCGCCAACCCGGTCAGGTCCGGAAGGAAGCAGCCGCAACGATTCCCCCACGGGTCGTTCCGGCTTCCACCGCGCAGCGCGCACGCGGCCAGCGAAGCGGGCCACGAGACGCGCAAGCGCGGCCGGCGGGTCGGCCTGCCG
>DASVSW010000366.1:0-4798 GCA_036387895.1 Sphingomonas sp. | reverse complement strand
CATAGCCTTCGCGCTCGAGCTGATGCGCGAGCTCCGGCCCGCCCGAGCGCGTGATGCGCCCGTCGGCGAGGACATGGACAAAGTCGGGCCGCACGTAATCAAGCAGACGCTGGTAATGGGTGATCAGGATCACCGCCTTGGTCGGCTGGCGCATCACGCGATTGATGCCGTCGCCGACGATCCGCAGCGCATCGATGTCGAGGCCGGAGTCGGTCTCGTCGAGGATCGCGAGCGTGGGATCGATAATCCCCATCTGCACCATCTCGTTGCGCTTCTTCTCGCCGCCGGAGAAGCCGACGTTGACGGGGCGCTTGAGCATCTCGGCGTCCATGTCGAGCTTCGCCGCCTCGGCGCGGGCGAGCTTCAGGAACTCAGCCCCCGACAGCGGCTTCTCGTCGCGCGCGGCGCGCTGGGCGTTCAGCGACTCGCGGAGGAACTGGACGTTGGAGACGCCGGGGATCTCGACGGGGTATTGGAAGCCGAGGAAGAGGCCAGCGGCGGCGCGCTCGTGCGGGTCGAGCGCGAGCAGGTCCTGTCCGTCGAACGTCACGGACCCGTCCGTGACCTCGTAGCCGGGGCGGCCGCCGAGGACGTAGCCCAGCGTCGACTTGCCGGCGCCGTTCGGCCCCATGATCGCGTGCACCTCGCCCGCGTTCACGGACAGGGTCAGGCCCTTGAGGATCGGCTTGCCGTCGACTTCGGCGTGGAGGTTCTCGATTTTAAGCATCATCTTCCTACGGAATCGGCAACGGCAAGACGTGAGCGGAAACCGCCATCTTCGCCTGATGCTCAGTATTGTTCTCGGCGACAGACCGACGGATCGCAGAAGTTTCCGTGCCGGGCGGCAGATTAGTAAGCGGACCCGCCTGCACCACGATTTGATCGATCACTGGTCCAATTAAATGATGGCAACGGGCAACAATCAAGTCGGCCTGCTCCTCAGTGATTTCGGCACGCGTACCAATGCTCGCGGCTTCGGTCTGGACGCAGGCATCATAAGCAGCGCGGACGGGCGTCATTGAGGCGACGGCAGATTGCGTCGCTAAAGAGAGCAGCACGGCTGCAATCACCCCACGCTCCCCTCAAGGCTGATCCCCAGCAGCTTCTGCGCCTCCACCGCGAACTCCATCGGCAGTTGCTTCAGCACCTCGCGGGCGAAGCCGTTGACGATGAGGGCGACCGCGGCCTCCTGATCCAACCCGCGGCTCATCGCGTAGAAGAGCTGGTCCTCGCTGATCTTGCTCGTCGTCGCCTCGTGCTCGATCTGCGCCGACGGGTTGCGCACCTCGATATACGGGATGGTGTGCGCCCCGCACTGGTCGCCGAGCAACAGGCTGTCGCACTGGGTGAAGTTGCGCACGCCTTCGGCCGTCGGGGCGACGCGCACCAGCCCACGATAGGTGTTGTCCGACCGGCCGGCGCTGATGCCCTTCGACACGATCGTCGAGCGCGTGTTCTTGCCCAGATGGATCATCTTGGAGCCGGTGTCGGCCTGCTGGCGGTTGTTCGTGACGGCGACCGAGTAGAACTCGCCCACCGACCCGTCGCCCGCGAGCACGCAGCTCGGGTATTTCCAGGTGATCGCGGAGCCGGTCTCGACCTGCGTCCAGCTGACTTTCGAGTTCTTGCCCTGGCACAGCGCCCGCTTGGTGACGAAATTGTAGATGCCGCCCACGCCGTTCTCGTCGCCGGGATACCAGTTCTGAACGGTCGAATACTTGATCTCCGCGTCGTCGAGCGCGACGAGCTCGACCACGGCGGCGTGGAGCTGGTTCTCGTCGCGCATCGGCGCGGTGCAGCCCTCCAGGTAGGACACGTAGCTGCCCTTGTCGGCGACGATCAGCGTGCGCTCGAACTGGCCGGTGTTCTCCGCGTTGATGCGGAAATAGGTGGACAGCTCCATCGGGCAGCGGACGCCCTCAGGGATGTAGACGAACGTCCCGTCGGAGAAGACCGCCGAGTTCAACGTCGCGAAATAATTGTCGCGCTGCGGCACGACCTTGCCGAGCCACTTTCGCACGAGGTCCGGGTACTCACGGATCGCCTCGGAGATGGAGCGGAAGATGACGCCCGCCGCCTCCAGCTCCTTGCGGAAGGTGGTGGCGACCGAGACGCTGTCGAACACCGCGTCAACGGCGACGCGGCGCTTCGGCTCCGACCCGTCGTCGACGCCGGCCAGCATCTTCTGCTCCTGGATCGGGATGCCGAGCTTCTCGTAGACGCGCAGGATCTCGGGATCGACCTCGTCGAGCGAGCCGAGCTTCGGCTTGGGCTTGGGCTCGGCGTAATAGTACGCGTCCTGATAGTCGATCGGGGGCACGTTGAGCTTCGACCAGTCGGGCGCCTCCATCGTCTTCCAGAGGGCGAACGCCTTCAGCCGCCAGTCGAGCATCCATTCGGGCTCGTTCTTCTTGGCGGAGATGTAGCGCACCGTGTCCTCGGAGAGGCCGATGGGCGCGAAGTCCTGTTCGATGTCGGAGGAGAAGCCCCACTCGTACTTCTTGGATACGGCGGCATAGGCTTCGGCGTTCTTGGTGGCCATTAGACAGCAATCCTTGTGTTCCCGCGAAGGCGGGAACCCAGAGTTTCAGAGGTGGCGTCGTGGACCCCTGGACCCCCGCCTTCGCGGGGGAACAAGGGAGTGGAGAGCTCGACCAACGATACGCCCGCCAGCGCGCTGCGGATCGTCTCGTTGACGACGCCCCAGTGCGGCTTGACCGAGCAATGATGGTCGAGCGCGCAGTCGTCGCGGTCGTGGTCGACGCAGGTGGTGAGCGCGATCGGGCCCTCGACCGCCTCGACGATGTCGGCGAGGCTGATCGCCGCCGCAGGCCGCGCCAGGCGGAAGCCGCCGCCGGTGCCGCGCGCGCTCTGGAGCAGGCCGGCGGCGCTTAAGCGGCTCACCAGCTTCTGCGCGGTGGGAAGCGGCACCCCCGTCTCCTGAGCCAACAGCGTCGCGTTGACGCGCGCCATCCCGCCGCAATGGCGCGCGGCGGCGGCCATGAGCACGACCGCGTAGTCGGCGAGGGAGGAGAGGCGCATGGGACTAATCGGACCTATATGTTCCGATTGTCAGATGGCGACGCCGCGCCGGGGGGTCAACGGCCTGCGCCCTGTTGCGAGTCGTTAGCGGCGTTCAGGTGTCGGAGATGATCGGGGCGACCTGCCCATGGAGTCCCCGACGCTGCGCGATCGTCAACTGCGCCAGCTCGCCGGGACGGTCGCGGATCTGGCGGGGGGTGAGGCCGGTGAACTGCTTCACCTCGCGGATCAGGTGGCTCTGGTCGTAGAAGCCGTCGGGCTGGTCGTCCGCGCCCTCGGCCAGCAGCACGGCGGCGCGGAGCGCGCGGTACTTGCGCGCGAGGAGCTTGGGCGGCGCGCCGTAGAGCTGACGGCAGCGCCGCTCGACCTGGCGGCGCGACAGGCCGGTGAGCGCCACCAGCTCGTCGATCGCGGGCGAGGCGCAGCCCGCGAGCCACGCGTCGACCTCGCGGACGAAGCTGAGCGTCGAGCGGTCGTCGCGCTGGATCAGCGACCGGATCAGCGGCTCGGCGACGCCCGCCATGGCGTGCGCGGTGCCGGCGGCTGACAGGAGCGCGGCCGCGTCCCTCACCACCGACCCCAGCAGCGCCGGCGCGTCGAGCGCGCGGTTGACGGTGGCGTGCGCGTCTATCCCCAGGATCGCGGCCCAGCCCGCCGGCGTCAGGCCCATGCCGAACACCAGCAACGGCCCTTCCGCCCGCGTCCGGATCGCGCCGCTGGTCGCGCCCAGGAAGTGGATCGGCGGGGCATCCTGCTCGGTCCCGTCCGGAAAGCGGTAGTCGGCACGGCCGGGCGTAAGGCGGAAGCGGAACTGCGCGTGGTCGGCGCGCTCCACGTCCTCGAACATCGGGGCGTCGGTCTCGAAGCGGTAGAACAGCGTCACGAACGGCGCCAGATCGTCCGCCGGCACCACATAGTCGAGCGCCATCGTCATCCGCCGCACCCCTGTTCGGACCGGGCGGGCTATAACCGAAACGGGCCTAAATGAAAAGCGGCCCGGCCTGTCTTGGGGAAAGGCCGGGCCGATCAGTGGGAGCCGGACGGGGAACCCGTCCGCCTCTCGGGTCGCGAGGCCGATATGCCCGATCCGGACCCGGCGTGATTGTACGGAAGCGACATGCCGCGGGGATATTACTTACAAGTTTTGACGGGGGCGGGAACGGCATGGCAAGGGCCGGCTCATGGCATGGCCGCTCCGCCCCGTCGTCCACGCGCTCGAGCCCGAGTTCGCGCACGGGGTCACGGTGGCCGCGCTCGCGGCTTGGGGCCGGGCGGGCGCGCCGCTGGGGGCGGGGCCGGTCCGCTCGCCGCGGCTCGGGGCACGGGTGGCGGGGCTCGACTTCCCCAACCCGGTAGGCGTCGGCGCCGGGCTCGACAAGGACGCGCGCGCGATCCCGGGGCTTTTCGCGATGGGCGCCGGCGCGGTCGAGGTGGGGACGCTCACCCCGCTCCCCCAGGCCGGCAACCCCCGCCCGCGGCTGTTCCGCCTCCCGGAGGACGGGGCGGTGGTGAACCGGATGGGGTTCAACAACGGCGGCCTCGACGCCGGCCTCGCCAGGGCGCGCGCGGCGCGGCGGCCAGGCGTGCTCGGCGTCAACGTCGGCGCGAACAAGGACTCCGCCGACCGCGTCGCCGACTACGTCGCCGGCGTCCGCGCGGCGGCCGAGGTCGGCGACTATGTCACGATCAACATCAGCTCGCCCAACACGCCGGGCCTGCGCGATCTGCAGCACGGGGCGGCGCTCGACGAGCTCTT
>DASVSW010000365.1:0-2430 GCA_036387895.1 Sphingomonas sp. | reverse complement strand
TGTTCGCGCTGGTCGCCCCCTTGCGCGTGCTCCTCCAGCGCCTGGGGCTCAAGCGCCGCGCGGACGTCCACCTGACCTTGGCCGACCAAGGCCCGGAGGTGCTGGTCACCGGCTTCAGCCCTGAAGGGCTCGCCGCGCACGAGGCGATCACGGCCTTCGCGCGGAATCACCGCGTCGCGCGCGTTGCGGTGGACGACGGCCTCGGCCCCGAGACCCGGTGGGAGCCCGAGCCGGTGACGATCACGCTGGGCGGCGTGCCCGTGCTCTTTCCGCCGCACGGCTTCCTCCAGGCGACCCGCGAAGGCGAAGCCGCGCTGGTCGACGCCGCGCTGGAGGCGACACAGGGCGCCAGGACGGTCGCGGACCTGTTCGCCGGCCTCGGCACCTTCGCGCTCGCGCTGCCCGCCAAGGTTTACGCCGCCGAGGGCGCGCGCGACGCGGCGCTGGCGCTGAAGGGGGCCGCCAACGCCCGCCAGCGACCCGTCTTCGTCGAGCATCGCGATCTCTACCGCCGCCCGCTGACCGTGGCCGAGCTCGACCGATTCGACGCGGTCGTCCTCGACCCTCCCCGTGCCGGCTCGCGCGATCAGGCGGAGGCGCTGGCCGCCTGCCGAGTGCCGTCGATCGCCTACATCTCGTGCAACCCCAGCAGCTTCGCCCGCGATGCGAAGATGATGGTCGAAGCGGGCTGGCGGATCGACTGGATCCAGCCGGTCGGCCAGTTCCGCTGGTCGACGCATGTGGAATTAGCGGCGCGCCTCACCCGTCAAGGGTAGGTCGCGCCCACGAACCACAGCCCGTCCGGCGGCGCGTTCAGCCCCAGCCGCGACCGGTCGCGCGCGTCCAGCGCATCGCGGAGATCGCCCGCCGACCAGCGCCTCATGCCGACCAGCGCCAGGCACCCGACCATCGAGCGCACCTGATGGTGCAGGAATGAACGCGCCGCCGCGTGCACCGCGATCCGGTCGCCCGTGCGCACCACGTCCAGCCGATCGAGCGTCCTGACCGGGCTGTCGGCCTGGCAGTGCGCCGAGCGGAAGGTGGTGAAGTCATGCCGCCCGACCAGCGCCCGGGCCGCCTCCGCCATGGCATTCGCATCCAGCGCCTGCGGCACCTGCCACGCCAGCCCGCGCTCGCCCGTCAGCGGCGCGCGCCGGTTGACGATCCGGTACTCGTAGGACCGCCCCAGGCACGAGAAGCGCGCGTGCCAGTCGTCCGCCACCGCCTCGCAGGCGAGGACCGCGACCGGATGCGGCCGCGCGCGCGCGTTCAGCGCCTCCATCAGGCGGAACGGCGTGATCTCCTTAGCCAGGTCCAGGTGCGCCCGCATGGCCAGCGCATGCACCCCGGCGTCGGTCCGCCCCGCCGCACGCACCGCGACGCGCTCGCCCGTGACGGCGAACGCCGCCTCCTCCAGCACGCCTTGGACGCTCGGCCCGTGATCCTGCCGTTGCCAACCCATGAACGGCCGACCGTCATACTCCACCGTCAGCGCGAACCGCGTCAAAGCTTCGTGCCGGCCGGGATCGGGAAGCCGCGGAGAAGATCCGCCGCCGACGTCACGCCGCGTCCGGCGCGCTGCACCAGCATCGGTCGGATCGCGCCGTCCGCGCAGGCAATGGTGAGCCGGTCGTCGATCACCTGACCAGTCGTGTCACCCCAGCGAAAGCTGGGGTCGCTCTCCGAGGACGCACGCCCGCCCTCCGCGCGATCCCAGCTTCCGCTGGGATGACAGAGGTCCGCCGCCAGCACCTTAACCCGCTCGCCCGCATGCTCGAACCAAGCCCCCGGCGCGGGCGCGAAGGCGCGTACCTGCCGCTTGACCTCGACCGCCGAGCGCGTGAAATCCAGCCGCGCCTCCGCCTTGTCGATCTTGGGCGCATAGGTCACGCCCTCCTCCGGCTGGGCGACGGGCGGATGGCGGCCGAGGTCGTCCAACGTCTCCACCATCAGCCGCGCGCCCATCAGCGACAGCTCCGCCGTCAGCTCGCCCGCCGTTTTCGCGCCCACGGGCGTCCGCCCGGTCAGCCGCACCGGCCCGGTGTCCAGACCCGCCTCCATCTGCATGATGCAAACGCCCGTCTCCGCGTCGCCCGCCAGTATCGCCCGCTGGATCGGCGCGGCACCTCGCCAGCGCGGCAGCAGCGAGGCGTGGACGTTGAGGCAGCCGTGCCGCGGCGCGTCGAGCACCGGCCGGGGCAGGATAAGCCCATAAGCGGCGACCACAGCGACATCGGCGCCGAGCGCGGCGAACTCGGCCTGCGGCTCGGGTTTGCGGAGCGACACGGGGCTGCGCACCGCGATCCCCAGCGTCTCGGCGCGCGCCTGGACGGGGGAGGGGACCAGCTGCCGCCCCCGTCGCCCGCCGGGTCTGGGCGGTTGGGTGTAGGCGGCGGCGATCTCGTGCCCGGCGTCCACCAGGGCGTCGAG
>DASVSW010000364.1:0-7202 GCA_036387895.1 Sphingomonas sp. | reverse complement strand
GTCGACGCCCTTGATGTCGTTGAGGTTGAGCTCCGCGATCAGCGACAGCGAATAGCCCCAGCGCTCCGACGCCTGCGCCAATCGCTTGGTGTAGTCCCAGCTCGCCTCCATCCCCTCGTCGGGCACATTGCGCAGCCACCCGCCGAACACGGGCATCCAATAACCGTAGCGCATCAGCGCGTCCCCTCGATCTTGCCCAAGAGATAGTCGACCAGCCGCTCATGCGGGTCCCAGCCGAGGACTTGCCTCGGCTTAGCCACGAAGTTCGACAAGGCGTTGATGTCGTAGAAACGCGGGGTCCCGTCGCGGTCGTCGACCATCACCTCGACACCCCCGACATCCAGGCCCATGGCGTCCGCGATCCGCTCCGCCGCGTCGATCAGCGCGGGCGCAGGATCAACGGCGCGCATGCTGATGCCCGACCCTTCGACGCAGGCGTCAGCCGGACACAGGTCGAACGCGCCCCCGCCCGCCACCTCGATCGCGTAGAGGAACCGCCGGTCCAGCGTCTCGATCCGCGTGATCGCGCCGCCCCGCGCGGGCACGTATTCCTGCACCAGCAGCACGCCGTCGACGCTCCGCGGCAGGTCGCCCGCCGCGACCACCGCCCTGAGCTCGCCCATGTTGTCGAAGCGGACGATCCCCGCCCCCGAGCCGCCGATGTTCGCCTTCACGACCAGCGGGAAGCCGATCGCGCCCGCCGCCGCCGCGACGTCCGCGGCGCGATGGACGACGCGAGTCGCCGGGATCGCCAGCCCCAGCCCCGCGATCAGCGACAGCTGCCGCGCCTTGGACGAATCGACCGCCAGCACCTCCGGCCCGTTCACGACGGCCGCGCCCGCGCGCCGCCAGTGGTCGAGTTGCGCCAGGCCATGGAAGATCGGGTGCTCGTCCGACCGGAGGAAGCTCGACATCGCGATCCGGTTCAGCACCACCCGCGCAGGCGGCTGGGTGTCCGCCGGGTCCCAGGCGCCGGGCCGCCGCGCCTCGTAGTCGACGCCGCGCGCGTCGAGCGCGGCGAAGAGCGGCCGGAACCATTCGGGGTGTTCGTAGAGGACGAGGAGATCGCGCATCCGGGCCTACTGCCACCCCGGAAGAGGTGTCGCCACCCAACAGATTCTTCCACCCCGGCGAAGGCCGGGGCCCAGCTGCGCGGACACCGCTCCTGGAGGGTGTGCCCTGTCGCTCTGGGCCCCGGCCTTCGCCGGGGTGGAACGGGTTCGGAGGCGCACGGGTTCTGCTGATCCGAGAGGAGCACCCATGACCACGAGCAAGCACGACAAGTCCCCCGACGAAGGCCCGTTCCAGAGCGACCTGGAGCGCAATCCCGGCATCGGCCAGTCCGGCGGCGCGTTCGCGACCGGCGAGGACCCGGACGAGCTGATGGCCGACAACACGGAGGAGGGCGACGTCGAGAACGACGCCGGCCCCAACGGCGAAGCGGTTCCGGGCAAGCTCGGGCGCACCAACGCCTGACCCCGAGTTTCCGTCCGCGGCTGGTCAACGACCGTTTCGGCGACCCCGCGCTCTACGTCGAACGGGCGCATGAGCGCGGGAGCCTCTTGTTCGACCTCGGCGACCTCCACCCGCTCTCGGCCCGCGACCTCCTGCGCGTCGAGAACGCCTTCGTGTCGCACCTGCACATGGACCATTGGATCGGCTTCGACCGCTGGCTCCGCTTCCTGGTCGGGCGCGAGAAGCGGGTGTCGCTGGTCGGGCCGGAAGGGCTGATCGCCGCGGTCGGCCATAAGCTCCACGCCTATGCTTGGGACCTGGTCGGCCGATACGAGGCCGACCTCGTGCTCGACGTCGCCGAGCTGATCGCCCCCGAGCGCGTCCGCCGCGCCCGCTACCGCTTCCTCGCCGCTTTCGCCCGCGAGGACCGGGGCGAGGCGGACGCTCCCGGCGGCGTGGTGGCGGCGACGCCCGCCTTCACCGTGACCGCCGCGATCCTAGAGCATCACGGCCCCAGCCTCGCCTTCGCGCTGACCGAGCCCGTCCACGTCAACATCTGGCGGAATCGCGTCGAGGAACGCGGGCTGGCGGTCGGCCCCTGGCTCAAGCCGCTGAAAGAGGCGATCCGCGACGGCCTCCCCGACGACGCGCCGATCGCGCTCCCGGACGGCGACAGCGCCCCGCTCGGGAGCCTGCGAGACCTCGTCACCGTCGAGCGGGGCCAGAAGATCGGCTACGCCACCGATCTGCGCGACACTCCCGCCAACCGCGCCGCCGTCGCCCGCCTCTGCGCCGATGCCGACACGCTGTTCATCGAAGCGAGCTTCTCCGCCGCCGAGGCCGAGCGCGCGCATGACCGCGCGCACCTCACGACCAGCGCCGCCGGCGAGATCGCGCGGGCGGCGGGGGCGCGGCGCGTCGAACCCTTCCACTTCTCGCCGCGCAACGAAGGCCGGGAGGCCGAGATGCTGGCCGAGGTCGCCGCCGCCTTCAGCGGTTCAGGAGCGCCCTGACCGCGTCGAGGTCCGCCGGCTTGTCGACGTCCACCGCCGCCAGCCCGTCGCGCGCCGCCACCACGCCCGCGCGCACGCCCGCGAGCGCGCCAAGCCGCGCCACCGCCTCCGCCAGCGTAAGACGCCCGAGCAGATACCGGACGAGCATCCCCGGCCCGAACCGCCGGACGATCCGCCACGGCCGCTTCCGGTCCGCCTCGACCATGCGCCACAGCTCGATCGCCCGCGCCGCGTCGGGCGTGCGCAGCAGGAACAGATTGCACCCCGACCAGTCGCCGTCGGCGAATCGCAGATAGGTCCGCTTCGTCCCGGGCAGCGCCGCCTCCACCGCGTCGCGCCGGGCGAGGAGCACGGCGACATCGCACGCCGCCGGCGCGTCCGCCGTGAACGCGTCCACCCACTCCGCCCGGAGCAGCGCGTGATCGGCGGTGGTGACCAGCAACGGCGCGCCCAGCGCGCTCAGCGCGGCGCCCACGCTGTCGCTCGGCCCCGCAGCCGGCGGCACGACGCGCAACCCCAGCCGAGCCGCTTCCGCCACGACCACCGGCATGTCCGCGGAGACGGCGACCTCGTCGCACCCGCTCAGCGCGCCCGCGACGCGCGCCAGCAGCGTCCGGCCGGAGAGCTCGATCAGCGCTTTGTGCGCCACCCCCGCATAGGCCGCGACGGGATCGACCTCGCCCGGCCGCGACCCGGCGAGGATCAGCGCCTTCACTTGGGAGTCGACCGCGCCTGCCGCCGCCAGACGCTCCACAGCACGCCGGGCGCGGCCAGCACCGGATGCCGCTCGCGCCAGGGCGTCAGCGTCACCGGCACGCCCGTATGCCGCTCGATCTTCCACGCGCCGTAGCGCGCCGCGCCCTCGAAGGTCGACGCCGCCTTGACCAGCCGGGCGATGTTGAGCGGCTTGCCCGCCCGGCGCCGCCGAGCCCAGCGCCGCCGCAGCCGCGCGCGCTCGGCCGGCGGCAGCGCGGGCGCGACCAGCCCGGCGTCGCACCGGAACGCGATCCCGCCCGCCGCCCACGCCAACGGCAGCAGCTGCGCGTAGCGTTCCGGATCGTGATCGACGATCTCGTCGCCGCGCCCGCGCTTCTCGACGCGGAACTCCGCGGAATAGGTCGCGCGGAACAGCGCTCGCCAGTAATCGTCCGCCCGGCCCCGCTCCGGCCCCAGCGCGGCCGCGAAGCGCGCGGCGGTCACGGCGGCGTCAGCGACCGCGTCCACCGCGTCGGCGGCGGCCTTCGCGTCCGCGCTCCAGACCAGCGCCGTCGGCTGGACGAACCGCGCCCACACCGTCGTGTCGAGCAGCCGTCCCGCCGCCGCCCGGGCGAAGGTGGCCAGGTTCATCCGCGCGATCTTGGCGCGCAGCGTCACGCCCCCGCGCGGGAACTCGGCATAGCCCACCCGCGGCCAGATTCCCCGCTCGACCGGCCCGTCATGGAGCACGTAGAAGTCGAGCACGCCCTCGACCGAACCGGTGCGCAGGTTGGACCCGTAGAACAGCACCGCGCGTACGCCTTGGGCGCGCGCGAGCTCGGCGGCGACCGCGCGCACGAAATCGGGGACCGGCCGCCGCAGCGACCGTTCGACGAACGCCAGCAGATGCTCGGTCATGGGATGACGAAGCTGAGCGGCGAGCCTTCGGAGATGCGATACGACCCGCCCGGGAACACCTCCCCGTCGAGGATGAACGAGCCTTCGAGGTCGACGTCGAGCGAGGGCGCGTCGACCCGATGGTAGCCGGCGCGGTCGAGCCAGGCCGGCTCCGCGCCCGACAGCAGCGTCGCGGGCGCCGTCAGCATCCGCCGGGGCGGCGCGTCGATGCTCAGCGTCTTCATGCCCGGACGCGGCTTGCCGAACGGCTTCAGCCCCAGGGGCATGCGCTCCAGCGTCGAGGCGAGCAGGAGGTAGTGCGCGCGGTCGGCCGCGAGCGGGGCGGCATGCATCGGCACCGAGCGCGGATGGTAGCGCAGCCGCATCCGCTCGCCGCGCCGCCACCGGCCGTCCGCCGGGCCGAAGAAGGTCTGGGCGATCGCCCAGCTGAGCGCGAGGCCGACGCCCACGCCGTTGAACGCGCCCGCGCGATGGGCGCGCTGCGCCAGCTCGGTCGCGGCGACGAACCCGCCCGCGCCCACCAGGAAGCCGCGCACCGGCTGGCCGAGGCCGTCGCGCCGCTCGATCTCGACCGGCGCGCGCGACGCGACCCGCCCGTCGCGCGCCGCCGCCAGCGCCTGGTCGAGCGTCCAGTCGTGCGGCAGTCCCAGGTCGATCGCAAGCGCGTTGGTCTTGCCCGACGGCAGCACCGCGATGCGCGGCCAACGCGCGCCCCACACGTCCTCGGCGCAGGTCAGCACGTCGCGCACCGTTCCGTCGCCGCCGTCGATCACCAGGAGGTCGATGCGCGACCGCGCGAACTGCCCCAGCACGTCGCGCAGCTCGGCGCGGCTGCGCGGGGCGGCCGCGACGACTCCCGGACGCGGATGCCGGTCGGCGTCGGTCAGGGACGCGTTGCGATGGCTCCGCGGGTTCCGGATCAACCCCACGCGCGAGCCGGCGGGCGCGGGCGCACGGACGCGCTCGCGCGGCGGCCAGGCCAGCGCGTCGGGGCCCAGGGCCGCTAGGCGCGGCAGGCCGGAGAAGTCGTAAATGGTTCCGTTCACGTCACGACCAGATAGGCGCAAGCGCGCCGATTGCTACGATTACGTTACATGTAGACGGAGGAATTATGGCCGTGTCGAGGCAGCGGCGTTACAGCCGCCTCAAACGATCGCATCAACGACGATAGCGCATCTTCATCCGCAGGGTCCGCCCGTCCGCCGGCAGGGCAAAGCGCGCCGCCTCCAGCTTGGGGAGGCCGACAGCCGTTGGCGCGTCGTTCGAGAAGCCGAAGCCCTCCTGCGGCGTGAACAGCCGGCGGTTGAAGTCGTGGTCGCCGTTCTCGTCGTGGTACTGCGCGACGGCGTAGGCGCCGGGCGGCAGGTTGAAGCAGGCGCGCGTCGTCGGCGCCCGGGCGGGGACGCGCGCGCGGAGCAGCTTGCCGCCGCTGGCGAGAAAACGGCGCTTGTCGTTCGGATAGACGGTGAAGGCGACCTCGCCCTTCGCGGCGCGCACGTCGACCGCCTCGACGACGAGGCGCGTCGTCCCAGGGCTGGCGGCGCCGACGCACCCCTGTGCTCGCGCAGCCGCCGGAGCGGAGACGGCGAGACCGGCGGCGAGGAGGACGGGGAATCTGTTCATGACCGGCCTCCTACGCCTCCGGGCCTGAACCGCGCCTTGCTCATGCTGCGGCGCGGAAACGCCACCAGGATAGGCCGAGCAGCAGGCCCGCCGACGTCAGCGAGCTGGCGAGCACGGCCATCGCCATGCCCGTCGCGCCATGGCCCTGCATCGCGAACGCGGCCACGCCCGCCAGCGCGAGCAGCCCGAGACAACGGATGACGAAGACGCTGCCCGCCTGCGCGCGCGCCGTCATCACCGTCTCCGCCGCGACGATCGTCAGCTCGACGCAGCCCGCCGCCGCCATCACGACCAGGATGGGATAAGCGCCGACGAACTCGTGCCCCGCGATGAGGCCCAGCGCCGGCCGGCCCAGCGCCACCACGAGGAGCAGGATCGCGGCCCCCGCCGCCGCGCCCGCCGCGACCGCCTGGAACAGCATGCGCCGCACCCGGCGCGGCTCGGCGGTGCGGACCGCGCGCACCACTTCGGGGAAGGCGGCGCGCGACATGAGCTGCGCCAGCTTGGCGAGCGCCAGCGCGAGCTGCGACGCCAGCCGGAACGCGCCGGCGGCCGTGGTCCCCAGCACCGCGCCGACCACCAGAAGGGGCGCCTGCTTGGTCGACAAGGCGAGCGTCGAGCGCGCGTTGGTGCTGAGCGCGAAGCCGATGATGCCCGGATGCTCGCGCAGCAGCGACTGCACGTCCCGGGCGCGCCACAACAGCCGGAGATCCCCGTCGCGCGACGCCACGTACCAATAAGCCCCGGCGCACACGACCTCCGCCAACGCCCAGACCACCATGAACCCCTGCACCGTCGGGTGGACGACCATGACGACGCCGGCGCCGACGAAGCGCACCGCCGCCGTGATGCTGTCGGCCACGGCCGCCAGCCGGAACCGGTCGCGCAGGCGCAGGATGCCGAGCGGCGTCGACCGGATGGTCAGCACCTGGATCACCGCGAAGATCAGCGTGGCGCGCTTCAGGGTCGGCCCGATACCGAGCTGCTCGCTGAACAGCTCGAGGATGATCACGGCGACGGTCGCCCCCGCCGCCGCGCTGCACAGGTCGAGGATCAGCGACCCCCTGTACAGCCGGCCGAGCGCCGCGCGATCGTCGCGGCGGACCAGGTCGACGCCGTACTGCACGACGACTTGCCAGCTCTGGAACGCGACCAGGGTGGCCAGCACCTGGGCCGCGCCGACGATCAGCGAGAAACGGCCGAAATCCTCCACGCCGAGCGCGCGGGTCACGAAGCCGAGATAGAGGAGCGACAGCACGGCCTGCGTGCCCCGCCCCGCCATCAGCCAGCCGAAGTTCCGGGCGATCGCGCGTCCGGTCCGCCCGGATCCGAACAAGCCGATCGAGATACGGGCGTTGAACATCTTCCCCGTCTAGCTAGGCCGGGGGGACCCGGGCGGCAAGCGCCCGATCAGCGGGCGGCCAGCAGGGGCCGGATCGCGTCCAGATGCTCCGCGACGCCGTTCTCGACGCGGTAGGCCGAGGCGGCGGGCGGTAC
>DASVSW010000363.1:0-14439 GCA_036387895.1 Sphingomonas sp. | reverse complement strand
CGCCGCACCGCCGGTCAGCAGCACGCCGCCTCGCGCCACCGCATCGTCGACCAACGCCGTGACGTGGTCGACCGTCTTCACGTCGACGACGGCGCCCAGCGGCGCTCCTCCAGCACGCGGATGTCCGACCGTGAGCGTCCTCGCTTTCGCCGCGAAAGCGTCGGCGAAGGCGTCGGCGACGCTTTCCACCACGATGATCCGTTCGGTCGACATGCAGATCTGGCCCTGGTTCATGAAGGCGCCGAACGCCGCCGCCTTGACCGCCTCGTCCAGGTCGGCGTCGTCGAGCACGATGAGCGGCGCCTTGCCGCCGAGCTCCAGAAGCACGGGCTTCAGATGCTCGGCGGCGCGCCGGGCGATGATGCGGCCGACCGCTGTGGATCCCGTGAAATTTATCCGACGCACCGCTGGATGATCGATCAGCGCGGCGACGATCTCGCCAGCGTCGGCAGGAGCGTTGGTGACGAGGTTAACGATCCCGCCGTCGAGCCCAGCCTCGATGAACGCCTCGACGATCAGAGCGTGGGTACGCGGGCATTGCTCCGACGCCTTGAGCACCACGGTGTTGCCGCAGGCGAGCGGCGTCGCGATCGCGCGTACGCCCAGGATGATGGGAGCGTTCCACGGCGCGACGCCCAGGACCACGCCCGCAGGCTCGCGTAGCGCCATCGCGATGCAGCCGGGCTTGTCGGACGGGATCACCTCGCCACCGATCTGCGTGGTTAGCGCGGCCGCCTCCCGCACGATGCCGACGGCGAGCTGCAGATTGAAGCGCGCCCAGCCCTCCGTCGCGCCGATCTCGCCCATCATCGCATCGACGAACGAGGGTGCGCGGGCGGCGAGCGCGTCGGCGGCGGCGTTCAGCAGCGCTCGGCGAGCGGTGGGGCCCACTGCCGCCCAGGGCGCAAGCGCAGCCGCCGCCGCGTCCGCGGCCGCGCGGGCATCGTCGACGGTGGCCGCCGCGGCACGCGTGACCAGCCCGCCCGTGACCGGATCGAACCTGTCGAACGTCCGATCGGACATCGCCGGTCGGCCGGATATCGATAACGCCACATCGGCGTACGCCACTGCCTCTCTCCCAATAACGCTATATCTGATAGCGGTCTCGTCAGCTATACGCAATAGCGTTGTTGCCTGGCTCCTGACCGCTCACTACGGGAACAGACTATGATCGATCCGCTTGATGAACTGCTTGGTTACCAGCTTCGTCGAGCATCGGCCGTGATGATGGCCGATCTCACCCGGACCTTGGGGTCGCTCGAGCTGCGCGCCACGGAAGCTTCGGTCGTTCTCGCCATCTCCACCAATCCGGGCGCGACGCAGAGCGAGATCGGGCGCCTTTTAGGCATCCAGCGCGCGAACATGGCCCCGATCGTCGCGATGCTGATGGCCCGCGACCTGATCGACCGCTCGGCAAGCGACGGCCGGTCGCATCAGTTGAGCCTTTCACACGAAGGGGCGGGACTGGCGTCCCAAGTCGCGGATGCGATCGCGCGTCATGAAGCGCGGTTCCTGCCCGACCTCGGCATGCGGGAGCGAGGTCTGCTTCTTGAGCAGCTCCGGGCGGTCCGCGCGCGGGATCATGTCGACCGGAAGTAGAGCAGGGCGCTAAACCCGCGCCTCGATCTCCGCGAGAATGCGTTCGGCCTCGGCGAAGCCGGTGTTCGCCGCGGGAACCCCCGCATATACCGCGAGCTGCATCAGCACCTCCTTGAGTTCCTCGACACCGAACCCGCCCTGCGAAAGCCCGGCGCGGACGTGAAGTTGGAACTCCTCCCAACGGCCGAGTGCGGCGGTGATGGCGAGCACCAGCAGCCGGCGCGTGGTGTCGTCCAGCCCGGGGCGGCTCCACACCTCCTGCCACGCGGAGCGGGTGATCATCGACTGGAAGTCGGCGTTGAAGGGCGTCCGGCCGGCCAGCGCGCGGTCGACCCAGGCGTCGCCGAGCACCCGGCGGCGGTTGGCCAGCCCCGCCTCGAACAGCGCGTCGGCCGCAGCGTCCAGCGCCGGACGGGGCAGGAAGAAGCGGCGCAGGAGCGCGGCAAGCGCCGCCGGCTGCTCGACCTGCGCGAGATGCCCGGCGTCCAGGTGCGCAAACTCGGCACCCGGGATTATTCCGACGACGCGTCGGCCATGCTCCGCAAACGGCGTGGAGACGTCCCGGTCGCCCCCGACCACCAACGTGGATTGCGCGACGCCCCCCAACCTCTCGTACACCGCAATGTCTCGTATGGCCGCGCCAGCACCGGCGTAGCCGTGCGCCGGTTGCGCCAGCAGCGCGCGGCGGATGCCCTGCTCGATGGCTGGATGCGCCCTGGCGAAGCCTGGCGACAAGAGCCGGCCCATGACGACGTCGGCGATCGCCGCCATGCCCCCTTCCCGCACCGCGGTCAGCCGCGCTTCCCAGACGCTGGAGTCCATGGTCGCGGACGTGCAGATCAGCGCCAGGGCGTCCACCCGCTCTGGGCGGTCAAGCGCGAGTTGCATCGCGACCATACCGCCGAGCGACACGCCGGCGACGAAGGCGTGCTCGACGCCCGCCGCGTCCATCACCGCCGCCACATCGGCGGCGAGCATGGGCATATCGTAGTCGCCCTCGGGCGCGTCGGATGCGCCATGCCCGCGCGGGTCCATGCGCAGGCAGCGGAACACCGGCACGAGGTGCCGGACGCACGCATCCCAGACCGTCATGTCGGTGGCGATCGAATTGAGCAGCACGAGCGCCGGCGCGCCCTCCGAACCGTCGAGCTTCCAATAAAGGCGGACGTCGTCGCGGGTTGCGAATGGCATATCAGTCTCCCCGTGCCAGAAGCTCGGCGATCAGCGGGTCGCCTTCGCCCGAACCCTTGCCTGGAATCGCGTCCAAACCGCTGGCGGCCAGGTTTCGTGCGATCGCCGCTTCGTCGACATCGAGCCCCTCCGCTACTTCCGCCATGGCGGCGGTCGCGCCCGACGCGAGCAGGAAGAGGTCGGCCAGCATGGGTCCTTCCGCTTGCCAGCCGCCCACGCCACGCTCCAGCTCGGCCGGCAGCGCACCGAGCACGCCCGCGACGAGCCCGGGCGCGCGATGAGCCGCGGCTAGGGCGACCTGCGCGCCCACAGGATTGCGCTTGTGCGCCATCGCCGACGAGCCGCCGCGGCCCGTCACGAACGGTTCATGCGCCTCGGCGACCGTGTTTTGGGCGAGCAACGCCACGTCCCGCGCCATTTTGCCCAAGGTGCCGATCAGTATCCCCACCGCCGCCGCGATGCCGGCGACGCCCGTCCGGCGCGCATGCCAGGGCGGTCCTTCCGACAAGCCGAGCGTCGCGGCGACGCGCGCCGCCACCGCCGGCCCGCCGAGCCCCACGCCTGTTCCCACCGGACCGCCGAGTTGCAGGACAGCTTGCGCCTCGACCTCCGTGAACAGCCGGCGGGTGGCCTCGACCGCGCCCAACCGCCACTGCGCCACACGCAGCCCGAACGGGATCGGCAGGGCGTCCTGCAACAGCGTCCGGCCGATCGCGGAGGTCGCCGCGTGACGCTCGGCGAGCAGGCGAAGCGCGGCCCTGATCCGACCGGTGTCGACACGCAGTAGCGTAGTCGCGGCGCGGACCTGGACCATGAGCACGGTGTCCGCCAAGTCTTGGCTAGTCGCCCCTCGGTGGGCGTGCTCCGCGGACGCGCGCAGACGCCGGACGAGCGGGATGGCGAGCGTACCGGCATGCGCGGCCTCCTCCGCCAGCGCCACGGGGTCGATCCGGAGCGACGCGCAAGCCGTTTCGACCGCCTCGGCGTCACCCGGCGCGATCACGCCTTCTGCCTCTTGCGCCCGCGCCAGCGCCGTCTCGAACGCCAGCGCGTGCCCGATCGTCGCGGCGTCGCTCCACACCGCCAGCATGGCGGGCGTGGCGGGCGGGCGTTGGCGGAGCAGGTCGCTCACAGGTCGAAGAAGACCGTCTCGCGCTCGCCGCAGAGCACGATGTCAAGCCACCAGCAGCCCTCGCGTCGCTCCGCGACCAGTGTGCCGCGCCGCGCCGGCGGCACGCTCGCCAGCACGGGGTCGGTGTCGTTCCCTTCGCCATCGGCGAAATAGAGCCGCGTCGCCAACCGCTTCAGGATCCCGCGCCCGAAGATTGAGAGCGCGACGTGCGGCGCCTGGGCGTCGTCGACCCGGCCCGGACGGATCGTGCGGAAACGGTAGACGCCCGCGTCGTCGGTCGAGGCGCGGCCGAAGCCGACGAAGTGCGGGTCGATCGCGCGCTCCTCCCGCCGGTCGCCTTCCGCGCGGTACCGGCCGGCGGCATTCGCCTGCCACAGTTCGACCATCGCGTCGGGCACCGGCGCGCCGTCTCCGTCGAGCACACGGCCCGCGATCTCGATCGCCTCGCCCGCCGGCGTGCCGGTCGGACTGGACAGATTGAGCACCCAGTGCTCCTCGGCGAACAGCTCGGGCCGCGCGCCCATCTCGGACCGCCCGACCAGGTCCGCGCCGCCCTTCCAGGGCAGTCCGTAGTGGAAGAACGGCCCCACCGTCTGCGAGGGCGTCTGGCCGAACAGCGCCGGGTCCTGGTTGTCGAGGCGCGGCGCCGGCGCGCGGCGCTCCAGATCAATGCCCATGCGCGTCTTCGAACGGCGTCCCGTCCGGACCCTTCAGCACCAGGTCGAACAGATAGCCGAGCGCCCTGTTCGGCTCCGTCGTCGCGACGTCGAAGCGGCCGACCATGCGCTGGCGGTACGGCATGGGAACGGCGTTGGCGATCGGATCGATCTCGATCAGCGGGTCGTCGGGAAAGTACATCTGGGTGACCAATCGCGTCGCGAACGCGGGGCCGAGCAACGACAGGTGGATATGCGCCGGCCGCCAGGCGTTGCGGTGGTTACCCCAGGGATAGGCGCCGGGCCGTATCGTGACGAATCGGTACCGCCCCTCCCGGTCGGTGACCACGCGCCCTGCGCCGGTGAAATGCGGATCGAGCGGCGCGTCCCACCGATCCTTCGAGTGAACATACCGGCCGGCGGCGTTCGCCTGCCAGATTTCGATCACGGTGTTCGGCACGGGCCGGCGGCCCTCGTCGAGCACGCGACCCGACACGATGATCCGCTGGCCGATGGGGGTGCCGCCGTGATGGGCGGTGAGGTCGTCCATCGCCGGCCCCATCAGCCGGTCCCACTCGCCCGTCGGCCCGGTGACCTCGGTCAGCGTGGTCGGGATGCGCACCGGCGGCTGGCGCGGACTGCGCGACACCGTGGAGCGGTATTCCTCGAACAGCGACGGTGGCTGGCCGGCGTCGTCGCGTCGGTAGCCCCTCACGCGAAGCGGCCCGGGTCGAACGTCGCGGCGGTCTTCTCGCGCACTTCGTCGAGCGATACGCCGGGCGCGAGCTCGACAAGCGTCAGTCCGCCCGCCCGCTTGTCGCATTCGAGCACGCAAAGGTCGGTGACGACCAGATCGACCACCCCCGCCCCGGTCAGCGGCAGCGTACACACGTCGAGCACCTTGGACTGTCCGGCCTTGCCGACGTGCTCCATGACCACCACGACGCGCTTGACCCCCGCGACGAGATCCATCGCGCCGCCCATCCCCTTCACCATCTTGCCGGGAACGGTCCAGTTGGCGATGTCGCCATTGGCCGCCACCTCCATCGCGCCTAGCACCGTCAGGTCGATATGCCCGCCGCGGATCATCGCGAAGCTGTCGGCGGACGAGAAGAAGCTTGAGGTCGGCAACTGGGTGATCGTCTGCTTGCCGGCGTTGATCAGGTCGGGATCGACCTGGTGGCGCAGGGGAAAAGGACCCATGCCCAGCATCCCGTTCTCGCTCTGCAACGTGACCCGCACGCCCGGGGGTATGTGGTTGGCGACCAAAGTCGGGATGCCGATGCCGAGGTTGACGTAATATCCGTCGCGCAGCTCTCGGGCCGCCCGCGCCGCCATCTGGTCCCTGGTCCAGGCCATCAGGCGGGCTCCCCTTCGCGCAGCGTCAGCTTCTCGATCCGCTTCTCGTTGATTGTGCTCAGCACGATGCGGTCGACATACACGCCCGGCAGGTGGACGCAATCGGCGTCGATCGCGCCCGCTTCGACCAGCTCCTCGACCTCGACCACCGTAGCCTTGGCGGCGGTCGCCATGACGGGATTGAAGTTGCGCGCGGTCTTTCGGAACTGGAGATTGCCCTCGGGGTCGGCTCGCCACGCCTTGACGATCGCCAGATCGGCACGGAGCCAGGTTTCGCGGACGTAGAGTTCGCCCTCGAACTCTTCCACCGGTTTTCCGTCCGCTACGACGGTGCCTACGCCCGTTTTGGTGTAGAAGGCCGGGATCCCCGCTCCTCCGGCGCGGATGCGCTCGGCGAGCGTGCCTTGCGGATTGAGCTCCAGTTCCAGCTCGCCCGACAGGTATTGCTGCTCGAACAGCTTGTTTTCGCCGACATAGGACGAGACCATCTTGGCGATCTGACGCGTCCGAAGCAGCATCCACAGCCCGAACCCGTCCGCCCCGGCGTTGTTCGATATGACGGTCAGGCCGCTGACGCCCGAATCGCGCACGACCGGGATCAGGCTCTCCGGATTGCCCGACAGCCCGAACCCGCCCGACATGATGGTCATGCCGTCGAACAGGAGGCCGTCCAGCGCGCTGCGGGGGGAATCGTGAACCTTGTTCATCCGTTCCTCATTCGATCGGCAGGCCGACATAGTTCTCCGCCAGCACCGTCTGCGCCGCCCGCGAGCCGCGCAGATACTCCAGCTCCGCCGTTTGGATGCGGCGCGAGAAGCCGTCGGCTTCAGGAAAGCGGTGGGTGAGCGTGGTAAACCACCACGAGAAGCGCTCGGCCTTCCACACCCGCGCCAGCGCGCGGGCGGAGTAACCGTCGATCCCCTCGTCGTCGCCCTCGGCGTAATGCCGCTCCAGCGCTTGCGCGAGCATGATCACGTCCGACACGGCGAGGTTCATGCCTTTGGCACCGGTCGGCGGGACGATGTGGGCGGCGTCGCCGGCCAGGAACAGCCGGCCCCAGCGCATGGGCTCGGACACGAAGCTCCGAAGCGGCGCGATCGATTTCTCGAACGAGGGTCCGCGCGTCACCTTGGCGGCGGCCGCCGGCCCCAGCCTTACGCAGAGCTCGTCCCAGAACCGGTCGTCCGGCCAGCTCTCGAGATCGTCGTCGAGCGCGCACTGGACATAGTATCGGCTGCGCGTCGGCGACCGCATGGAGGCGAGCGCGAACCCGTGCTCGTGGCTGGCGTAGACCAGCTCCTCCTCGGCCGGGGGAACGTCGGCCAGGATGCCGAGCCAACCGAACGGGTAGGCGCGCTCGAACGCCTTCCGCACCGTTGTCGGGATCGCGGCCCGGCTGACACCGTGGAAGCCGTCACAGCCCGCGATGAAGTCGCAGTCGAGCGCGCGCCCGCCACGATCGCCGCGCCACGTCACCCGAGGCTTCCCGGTCTCGACCCCTTCCAGCACGACCTCGCCGGCGTTCCACTCGATCCGCAGACCGCGGGCGTCCGCCGCATCGAACAGGTCGCGCATCACTTCCTGCTGGCCGTAAACCGTCACGTGCGCGCCCGTGAGCGCGGCCATGTCGATGCGGAACATCTCGCCGTCCGCCGACAGATTCGCGCCGCCATGAACCAGCCCCTCGCGTTCCAGCCGATCGGCCAAGCCGAGCTGACGCATCAGCGCGGTGGTGCCCGTTTCCAGCACCCCCGCCCGCACCCGGCCCTCGACGTAAGCGCGGTCGCGGCGCTCGATCACGACGCAGTCGATCCCGGCGCGGCGAAGCAGGTGCGCGAGGAACATTCCGGCCGGCCCGGCGCCGATGATCGCGACCTGCGTGCGCAACGCCCCTCTCCTTCTTCGGCGAGGATAGGCCGATACGGGGCTTAGCGCCCATGAACGCTTGCGCTAAAAAGTTGGACGATCCAACATGACGCCTGGTTATGCCGACCAGCGTCGTACCCAGCTTCTATTTGTACGGCGAACCGCATCGCACGGTGGCGGAAGGGTTCGTGCACGTCGAGCCGCTCGACCACCGCTCGCGGCCCAGCGAATGGACGATCCGCCCGCATGCGCATGCCGAGCTGGTCCAGATCTTCCTCGTCGAGGGCGGTGGAGGGTCGATGCTGGCGGAGGATCGCGCCTTCCCCTTCGTCGCGCCCTGCCTGTTGCTGCTGCCTGCGGGAGTGGTGCACGGCTTTGAGTGGCGGGCCGAGAGCCACGGTCAGGTGGTAACGGCCGCGCAAGCGTTCGCGGCCGAGATCGCGCGGATCGACGCGGCCCTGTCCCGGTTGTTCACCGGGCCGGCGGTGGTTCCGCTCACCCCCGAAGGAACGTCGCGAGCGATCGACGACGTGAAGGCGGTCCGCCGCGAGCTCGGCTGGGCGGCTCCCGGGCATCGAGCGGCGGTTAGCGCGGCGTTGCTGTCGGTGATGGTGACGGCGCTTCGCTCAGCTGAAGCCCCGGCGCCCGAGGCCGAGCCGCCGGGACGTCGGGCGCAAGTGGTCGCGCGGTTTCGCGAACGGGTCGAGGATCGCTTCCGGCTGCGCGAATCGATCCACTCGCACGCCGTGGCTATCGGGGTCAGCCCGACCGCCCTTCGCGTCGCCTGCGCGCGGGTGGCGGGCGCCTCCCCCGCCATGCTCCTGGACCAGCGCGCGCTGCTCGAGGCCAAGCGCGCGCTGCTCTACACGCGGCTCTCGGTGGCGGAGGTGGCCTGGTCGGTCGGATTTTCGGACGCGGCTTACTTTTCGCGCTTTTTCGCGCGCCGAGTAGGAGTCAGCCCGCGCTCGTACCGCGAGACGCGACGTGGAGTAATGGGCTGAGAGCCCTCAACGAGCTCCGTTGGGCGTGGACGCTTCGAGCCGTTGGAAGATCGGACCGAAACCCCTGAGCGATCGAGCGGAGCCCGTGCGGCACCTAGGCCGCGACCGCGTCGCCGGTCCCGATCTGGTCGACGGTTCCGGACCCGATGATCGTGATCGCTTCGCACGCCTGTTCGCGCGCGAATAGGCGTGCGAAGCTATGCCGATCGATTGCAACGACCTTCCGGTGCATCGACGCGATCAGGCGCCTGGGGGGAAGGGGGAGCTGGGGTCCCGACGCCGGGATGATGCCCGACAGGTGGAGCCGATCGCGACCCACGGCACGCGGCCATGGCGGACCTTCGGCCAACGTCTGACGGAAAGCACTGAGGGCGCGTGCCAGGAAGGGGCGGCGTACACGTCCTGCGATATCCGCTTCATGACCCGAGGCGATGCGCTGCACGCTACGATCCTGGGCGTCCTCACTGCGCAGATCGCGATTGAGGCGCTTGGGCGCGCTTCCCCTCATGAGCGCCGCCCGATCCGCAGCGTCCATATGCTGGGCGTCTCCAGGCCATTGCGCTTCGCACAGCAGGACACAGCCTTGCTCATCGAACCGCTGCAGCCCGTCGCGTCGCGGCACGTCTGCGGCTTCCGGATCTGCTTCTGATCGTCTGGGGGCGCTGGCGGCAGCGACCCGCTTACCGGCCCATGCCGCCCGAGCGAAGCAGCAACTGCGCGCAACCTCGCAACACCGCATCCTTCTGAGCGACGTGCCAGCAGGGCAATCCCTCGAACTGGCGCGGGAAGGCGCGGCTCCGGCGCAGGCGGGTCATGAACAGTCGCCCGAATGGCGCCTCCTTCAGCACTCCCCACCCCGATCCGGAAAGGTAGACGCCGTCCCATGCGCACGAGCCCAGCACCACCGTGCCCACGAAGTCGGCCGACCATCGGATGAACAGCTCGCGTTGCTCGATGGCGGGCAGCGACTGGAACACGGCCGACGGCTGGATCCCCCGACCGACACGCAACACCCGTTCCCAGGACGACGGATGGCGAGCGGCGCGCAACTCCCGTACGATGCTGTCGTCGAGTTCATCGTCCGGTGTGAAGCCGACATGCCCCATCTCGGTCTCGAACACCCGCACCCCGCCCCGCGCGTCGCTGTCGACCACCGCCGCGCCCAGCCCGGCTTCGAACTGGATGAGCGCCCGGCGACCGAGGTCGCCGAGCCCGCGCGTCGGGGGCGTGTCGCCGATCGGCAGCCCTGCGTCAGGTTCGCTGACCGCCGCCCAGGCCAAGGCCGCGCCGTCGTTCACGATCGTGACCGGCTTTCCGAAGAACTGGTCCAGTCCTTCGCGCGAGAGCGTCCATCGTGACCGCAAGACGGGGATGACGGCCCGGCCCGGAACGCCGGGAATGGCGAGCGCCACGTCGCAGTTCCGCAACGAGCGACCGATCCTGCGCTCCACCTCCGTGAGGACGCCGGTCAGAGTGGAGACGCTGGAGTCCGGGAAGATCTGGACGTCCCCCGGCTCGAAGCTTCCGTCCGATCGGATCGGGGCCACTTTCGCCATGCCGCCCGTCGACAGATCGACCGCCAAGCCTAGGAGCGTCGCCGGACCGGCGTCGAGAACGTCGATCATCGATCCTCCCTTTCACCCGTCCGGCGTCGTCGACATGCGGGTCGAGCCGCCGGCCGGCGACCGGTCCTACAGCAGCGGGCCATTCCTAACCGGCTGCCCGAAGTCGGGCGTGCCGTCTGCACGGTAGCGGATCGGCTGGACGCGCGTGTGGCGGTTGGGGTCGAACAGCGGATCACCCGTGATCTTCTCATAGTCGCGCGCATGGTAGACGAGCAGGTCGCGCCCGCGCTCATCGATGGTGAAGCTGTTGTGCCCCGGCCCCCACACCCCGTTCTCGGGCGAAGAGCGGAACACGGGTTCGGGCGACTTCGTCCAGGATGCGGGATCCATGAGGTCGGCGTCGTCCCGCGCGGTCAGCATCCCCATGCAATACCGCGCATCGGTGGCACTCGCGGAGTAGGTCATGAAGAAGCGCCCGTTGCGCACCAGCGGCGCAGGTCCCTCCGCGACCTTGAAGCCCTGAACCTCCCACGGAAGCGTGGGGACGGTGAGCCTGGTGGGCTTGGCCGCCAGCGTCAGGGGAGTCGCGAGCGGGGCGAGGTAGACGTTGGAGTTGGTGTCGATCCCCGGCTCGCGCTGCGCCCAGGCCAGATAGCGCTGCCCACGATGCACGAAGCTGGTCGAGTCGAGGTTGAAGCTGTCCCAGGGGGTCTGAAGCTGGCCGAGCACCGACCACTTGCCCGTCATCGGGTCGGCGTCATCGGTGGAAAGCGCGTAGGTGCGGATGCGGAACACATCCTCCCCGCCCCCGCTCGGCCCGGCCGCGAAGTACATGATCCAGCGGCCGTCGATACGATGGAGTTCGGGCGCCCAGATGAAGCCCGACAGCGGTCCGCTGGCGAGGTGCCGCCACAGCACCACCTCCGGCGCGGCCGCGAGCCCCGCGATGGTGGGCGCGCGGCGGAGCACCAGCCGGTCATATTCGGGCACGGACGCGGTCATGTAATAGGAGCCGTCGTCGTGCCGGAATATCTGCGCGTCGGCGCGCTGACGGACGAGCGGGTTGCTCAAGGCGGGCGCGCCCGGGGCGAGGCGGGGCGCGCAGGCGGTCGCGCCGAGCGCCGCGGCGGCACCCAGGAAGGTGCGGCGGGTGGCGTGGATCATGATCGAACTCCTTGCGAGTGGACGTTGAGCGTCACGGCCGCGCCGTCGGCCAGCCCGCCGCGTCCCAGTCGAGCCGGGTGACCTGCAGCGTGGGGGCGCCGTTCCGCTCGCGATCGTAAGCGTGGTGGACCAGGAAATCGGCGCCGGCGCTCTGGACGAACGATGTGTGACCGCGCCCGACGAAGCGGCTGTCGGTGCCCTGACCCGAACTCAGCACGAGCGTACCGCCGCCCTGCAGCATCTGCCGGCCGTCGCGGTCGACATAAGGGCCGGTCGGGCTGGTCGAGCGGCCTACCACGGTGTTGTAGGTGCTGGCCGTCCCCTGGCAGCAGAAGTCGAACGACGCGAACAGGTAGTAGAACCCGCCGCGTCGGACGACGTACGGCGCTTCGACCGCGTTCGGCGCGGCTCGCGAGGCGAGCGAATATACGGTCGGGTCGCTTGCGAGCCGCAGGCCGGTGGCGGGGTCGAGCCGCACCATTCTGATGCCGGAGAAGAAGCTGCCGAACGCCATCCATTCGCGGCCTTCGGCGTCGGTGAAGACGGCCGGGTCGATCGCGTTGAAGTTGTCGGACGGGTTGGATTGGATCACCGCGCCCTTGTCGCTCCAGCCGGCGCTGGGCGCGGCGCCGTTGAGCGAGGTGTTGGTGGTCAGCCCGATCAACGAGCGGTTCGAGCCGAAAGTCGAAACCGAGTAGTAGAGCCGGTACTCGCCGCCTCGCTTGACGATGTCCGGCGCCCAGATCCCCGACGTCCCGGGTACCGCCGCCGCCGCATAGGCGGGTATCTGCGGATAAACCGCGCCGCGATAGGTGAAGTTTTGGAGATCGGTCGAGGTCCGCATCGGCAGCAGGCCCTCGCGGTCGGCGAGCGCGCCGGTGGTGAAGATGTAGAATACCCCGCCCTCCGCGATGATCGCCGGGTCGGCGGCGGGGGCGAGATCGCCGGTGAGGGTGAAGCCGGAGGGCGAAGGCGTCGGGCTGGGCGTGGGCGTGGGCGTGGGCGTCGGCGTGGGGCTTGGCGTCGGCGCAGGCGTGCTCACGCCACCTGATCCGCCCCCTCCCCCGTCGCCATCGCCGCAAGCGGCGAGCGCTCCCGCGACGACGCCCGCGATCAAGCCGCGTCGTAGGTGGTTCATGCTGCGGCTTCTCACCAGTTCGACCATGATGTCGTAGTGGTGGGCATGTTTCCGACGCCGTTCACGGCCGGGCCACCGGCCAGCCGTCGGCGGTCCATCCCATCGCCTGGATGCGCAGCGTCGGCACGCCTCGGTTCCGCGCGTCATAGGCGTGATAGACGATGTATTCGCGCCCGCCGTCGCTGAGCAGCGCGGGATGCCCGGGCCCGCGCCACCGCTTGGTCTTGTCGAGCCGGCCGTGCAACACGACCTGGCCGTAACCGTCCATCATCGGCTTGCCGTCATAGTCGACATACGGTCCCGTCACGTTCTTGGAGCGGCCCACCACCGTATAGTAGCTGCTGTCCGCGCCGCGGCAGCAGAAGTCGTTCGAGGCGAACAGATAGTAGAAGCCGCCGTGACGGGTCAGGAACGGGGCTTCGATCGCGCCCGGATTGGCACGGCGTGCTAGGGCGTGAACCGTCTTGTCGCCGGCGGGGCGCTTGCCCGTCTCCGGATCGAGCGCGACCATCTTGATGCCCGTCCAGAAGCTGCCGAACGCCAGCCAGTGCCCGCCGTCGGCGTCGACGAAGGCGGCCGGATCGATCGCGTTGTAATCCCCGCCGCGCGGCGAGACGATCACCGGCCCCTGGTCGCGCCAGCCATGGCCGGGCTTAGCCGGATCGAGCGTCGGCGTCGTCGCCAGGCCGATCGCCGAATGATTGCTGCCAAATGTCGAGACCGAATAGTAGAGGCGATACTGGCCGCCGCTGAACGAGATGTCGGGCGCCCACAGCCCGCGCGTGCCGGAGATCTCGCGCTTCGCCCAGTCCGGGATCGCAGGGAACACCGCCCCCGCCCTGGTCCAGGTGACGAGGTCCTTGGACGTCCGGACATGGATCAACCCAGGCGGCTGGTTCGCCTGGCTGGTGCTGAACAGATAATAGGTGTCGCCTTCCTTGATGATCGCGGGATCATGCACCGGCGACAGGTCTCCCGCTAATCGGTCCGCGAAGCCCGGCGCGGGGACGGAGGGCGCCTGGGCGGGAAGCGGCGCGGAGGCGGAGGCCGCGAGCGCGAGGATCGAGCCCACCCATCCCGACCCCGTCATCTCGCGCCGCCTCCCCACGCGCGCACCCTCAGAATTTGAACCGGAGGCCGGCGCCGAACGTCCGGTCGAACATCCGGGTATCGCGCGGCGTCACGCCGTCGCTGCCGAACTGGTCCTGATACTTCTCGTCAAGCAGGTTGGTGGCGTCGACCGTCAGAGTCAGATTGTCATTGATGGCGTAGCTGGCCGAGAAGTCGAGAAACGCGAGCGACGACACGTTGATCGAGTTGCGGTCGTCGTTGGCCCCCGCGAAATCGATATAGCTGTCGGTGAACTTGCTGCGCCAGTTATACGCCAGGCGCGCCGAGAGCCCGTACTTCTCGTAGATCGCGACCAGGTTGTAGGCGTATTTCGACACCTGCGGCAGCCTGAGCGTGCCGAGGTCGCCCGGCGCGGTGTAGGTGCTGTCGCTGTAGGTGAAGTTCGCCTGCGCGCCGAAGCCGGACAGCGGCCCTGGCAGGAAGTCGAAGAACTGCTGGTAGGCGAACTCGACTCCCTGGAGCTTGCTCTTGTCGGTGTTGCGCGGCCGGGTGACCGAGTAGACGACCGGATTGCCGTTCAGGTCCGGGAACACCTCGTCGCTGGCGAACGACACGATGTAGCCGTCGAGGTCGCGGCGGAAGCCCGCAAGCGTCAGCGACCCCGTCCGCGAGAAATACCATTCGGCGGTGATGTCGA
>DASVSW010000362.1:0-1632 GCA_036387895.1 Sphingomonas sp. | reverse complement strand
GTCGACGCCGACCCGAACTTCACCTCGTCGGTGATCCTCTACACGCGCTTCTCCAACGCGCTGAACTTCGTGCCGGGGACGCGCAACCGCGTCTCGTTCGTCCTCGCCCGCGCAGGCCCCGGCCGCGACGCGAAGGAGGTGGCGCTGGCGATCGAGCGCGCCACGGGGTTCCGCGCGCGCACCGACCGCGAGTTCGCGCGCGACGGCGTCCAGTACATCATCGACAACACGGGCATCCCGATCAACTTCGGGATCACGGTGGCGCTGGGCTTCATCGTCGGCGTCGCGATCGTGGGCCTGACCTTCAGCCTGTTCATCCGCGACAACATCAAGCAGTTCGGCGCGCTGAAGGCGATCGGCGTCACCAACAACAAGATCCGGCTGATGGTCGCGACCCAGTCCGGCATGGTCGGGCTGATCGGCTACGGCCTGGGCATCATCCTCGCCGTGCTGTTCGTCACCGTCGGCGCGAACCGCAGCGACGCGTTTAAAGGCTTCTACACGCCCTGGCAGATCCCGGTGATCACCGCGGTCGTGGTGATCGTCATGATCCTCCTCACCGGCCTGATCGCGCTGCGCACCGTGCTCAAGACCGAGCCCGCCGAGGTGTTCCGATGAGCACCGCCATCCGCGTCGAGCGGGTCGTCAAGGAGTTCCCCGTCGGCGACGCGAGCATCCGTGTCCTCCACGGGATCGACGCCGAGATCCGCTCGGGCGAGCTGACCTACCTCGTCGGCGAGTCGGGGTCGGGCAAGACGACCATGATCTCGATCATCGCCGGGATCCTCTATCCCACGGAAGGCCGCGTCGAGGTGTTCGGGACCGACATCTACGAGCTGTCGGACACCGAGCTGGTCAAGTTCCGGCTCCAGACGATCGGCTTCATCTTCCAGCAGTACAACCTGCTGCCCACGCTCACCGCCGCGGAAAACGCAGCCGTGCCGCTGGTCGCGGCCGGCATGAAGCGCGCGGAGGCGGTCGACCGCGGCCGCGCGCTGCTCGAGCGGCTGAACATCGGCGACCAGGCGGACAAGCTCCCGCGCCAGCTGTCGGGCGGGCAGCAGCAGCGCGTCGCCATCGCCCGCGCGCTGGTCCACGAGCCGCGCCTCGTCGTCTGCGACGAGCCCACCGCCGCGCTCGACGCCCGGTCGGGCCGCCGCGTCATGGACCTGCTTCGCGAGGTGGCGCTGGCCAGCGAGCGCGCCGTCATCATCGTCACCCACGACAACCGCATCTTCGACCTCGCGGACCGCATCCTCGCCATGGAGGACGGGCGGATCACCCATGACGGCCGCGAGATGCCGAAGGACCACTGAGGACAGCTGATGGCCCGTCTCGACTTCTCCCGGCAGGTGCTGCCGATCCTGTCGATCGTGGCGATCATCGTCGCCGCCTTCCTGGTGCTCCGCGAACAGCCCGACCGCGCCATCGCCCAGCCCGCGCTGACCCCGCCCGGCGCGCCCGCGCCCGGCCGCGCGGTCGTGGTGGGCGCCGGCGTCGTCGAGCCCGCGAGCGAGCTGATCGAGATCGCGGCCGAGGTGCCGGGCGTCGTCGACCGCGTCTACGTGGAGGCCGGCGACGCCGTCGCGGCGGGGGCGCCGCTCTTCTCGGTCGACAGCCGCGAGGCGCGCG
>DASVSW010000361.1:0-4720 GCA_036387895.1 Sphingomonas sp. | reverse complement strand
GAGCGGTTCGTGCCTGCGGACGTGCGCGACTTCGCCTATCTGGACCGGCAGATCCCGCTCGGCCGCGGCCGCCACATGAACGTGCCCGTGTCGACGGGCAGGCTGTTGACCGAGGCCTATCTGGAGCCGGACGACCGGGTCCTCCTGATCGGCGCGGCGGGCGGCTACACCGCGGCGGTCCTGTCGGAGATCGTCGCGCATGTCGTCGCGGTCGAGTCCGATCCGGCGCTCGTCGCCATCGCGCGCGAGGCGCTGGCCGGCTATGACGGGATCGACCTGGTGGAGGGCGAGCTGCGCGCGGGCGCGCCCGACGGTGGGCCTTACGACGTGCTGATCGTCGACGGCGCGGTGGAGGTCGTCCCGGACTCGCTGCTGGCGCAGCTGAAGCCTGGCGCCCGGGTCACGACGGGTCTCGTCGACCAGAACGTGATCCGGTTGGCGAGCGGCCGTCGCACGCCGGGCGGATTCGGGCTGGTCGGGTTCGCGGACATGGATTGCGCCGCGCTGCCGGGCTTCGAACGGCCGCGCGGCTTCGTTTTCTGATAACCGGGTCGGGGGGCCTGCCGTGATGCGTCATCTTCTTCTCGTCGGAGCGGCGCTCGCTCCCGTCGCCGCTCAAGCCCAGACCGCGCCGCGCGCGGCGCCGGTCGTGGCGCCCGCGGCGGCGTCGACGACGCTGCAGGAGGCGCTGCTCCGCGCCTATCGCGGCAACCCCACGATCAACGCGCAGCGCGCGCTGCAGCGCGCGACCGACGAGAATGTGCCGATCGCCCGGTCGCAGGGGCTGCCTTCCGCCGACGCGTCGCTCGGCTTCACGGAGAACCTGATCATCCCGGGCAACCGGTTCGGCGCGGCGACGCGCACCCTGAACTTCCAGAACCAGCTGACGGTCCCGGTGTACCAGGGCGGCTTCGTCCGGAACAACGTGCGCGCCGCGCGCACCCGGGTCGAAGCCGGGCAGGCGCAGCTCCGCGACACGGAGGCGCAGCTATTCTCCAACGTCGTCGCCGCGTACATGGACGTGATCCGCGACGACGCGGTGGTGGCGCTGAACCAGCAGAACGTCCGCGTGCTGGAGCTGAACCTGCGCGCCAGCCGCGACCGTTTCGAAGTGGGCGACCTGACCCGCACCGATGTGGCGCAGTCCGAGGCTCGGCTGGCGCTCGCGCGCGCGCAGCTGCAGCAGGCCGAAGCGCGGCTCATCACCAGCCGCGAGAACTACATCGCCGTCGTGGGCGAGCCCGCGGGCGTCCTCGCCGACCCGCCGGCGCTTCCCAACCTGCCGGCGTCGCCCGACCAGGCGGTCACCGTCGCGTTGGACGAGAACCCCGGTCTGCTCGCCCAGCGGACCGAGCGCCAGGCGACCCGGTTCGACGTGGGCGTGGCGCGCGCCGCCATTCAGCCGCGCGTCTCGGCCACGCTGGGCGGCGGCTACTTCAACAACCTCAATTCGGCCGGCGCGGTCGGTTTTCCCGTCCCGAACATCAATCGCTCGGCGGCGGCGGGGCTCAACCTCACGCTGCCGATCTTCCAGGGCGGCCGCCCCGCCGCGCAGGTTCGCCAGGCGCAGGCGCGCGAGAGCCAGGCGATCGAGAACGTCACCGCCGCCGAGCGCAACGTGATCGCGCAGGCGCGCTCCGCCTTCGCCAGCTACCGCGCGTCGCAGGAGGTGATCGCCTCGTCCGAAGCCGCGGTCGCGGCCAACCGGCTGTCGTTGGAGGGCGTCCGCGCGGAGAACAGCGTCGGCACCCGCACCATCCTCGACATCCTGAACGCCGAGCAGGAGCTGCTCAACAGCCAGGTCACGTTGGTGACGGCGCGACGCGACGCCTATGTCGCGGGCTTCACGCTGCTCGCGGCGATGGGCAGCGCCGAGGCGCAGGACCTGGGGCTGGGCGGCGGCTCGCTCTACGATTCGACGGTCAACTACCGGCGCGTGCGCGGGCGCATCTGGGATTTCGACAGCGATCCGACCCCCACGGGCGTCGCCACCTCGACGGTGGGCACGCCGGCGCAGGGCGCGCAGGTGGTCCGCCCGCTCGACGCGGCGCTGAACAGCGGAGTTGACAGGAGCCCGGCCTTGACCACAGGTGAGGAGGCGCCGAACCGCCGCTGACGCGGGGTCGGTGACGTCATGCCGCCGGGGGATCGTTCAAGCGATGGGTGACATCAGCGCGGAGCCGTCGATGGAGGAGATCCTTTCCTCCATCAAACGCATCATCGCGGAAGAAGGCGACGCGCCCGCAGGCCGTCGCCGTCCGGCGGCCCGTCCCGCGGCTCCGCCCGTCGACCGCGAGCATGCGGCCGACGAAGAGGTGCTGGAGCTCAGCGATCCGATTCCGCCGGCCGTCGCTTTCACGGTACCCCAAGCCGCTCCCGAACCCGTGCCGGTCGCCCTCGCGCGCCCCGAGTCCTCGGTTTCCGAGCCCGTCCTTCCCGAACCCGTCGCAATGGTCCTCCCCGTGTCCCAGTCCGAGCCGATCCTGTCTCCCGTCGCCGCCGATGCAACCAGAGGCGCGTTGGACTCGTTGTCCCGCCTGATGATCAAGCCGGAGACGAACGGGGACGGCACCCTCGAGGGGCTCGTCCGAGACATGCTGCGCCCGATGCTGCGCGAGTGGCTGGACGCGCATCTGCCCGACATGGTGGAGAACATGGTCGCCCGCGAGATCGCTAGGATTTCCGGCCAGACCAGGTGACGGACGACAATCCTGATTTCGTCGGCGCCGATACCACGACGCTGACCGCCGGAGCCGTATCCGCCGACAGCCGTCAGAAGCACGGTTCGCCGGAGATCGACGTCCCGGCGCCGCCGCACCAGGCGCCGCACGACATCTTCTTCGCCGCCGTCCAGACGACGCGGATGCCGATGATCGTGACCGATCCGCACCAGCCGGACAACCCGATCATCTTCTGCAACGAAGCCTTCAGCTTCATGACGGGCTATACCGAGGCGGAGATCCTCGGTCACAATTGCCGCTTCCTCCAGGGTCCGGAGACCGACCGCTCGGTCATCGCGCAGGTGCGCGCCGCCGTCGAGAAGGTGGAGGAGATCGCGGTTGAGGTCCTGAACTACCGCAAGAACGGTTCCACCTTCTGGAACGCGCTGTTCATCTCGCCGGTCTACGGGCCGACGGGCGATCTCCTCTACTTCTTCGCCAGCCAGCTCGACATCTCCCGCCGCCGCGAGGCGGAGGAGGCGTTGCACGAGGCGCAGAAGATGGAGGCGGTCGGCAAGCTGACGGGTGGCATCGCGCACGATTTCAACAACCTTCTCCAGGTCATCCAGGGCTATACCGACATCCTGGAAGCGCGCAGCGACCCGGGCGACCGGGCGGCGCAGCGCGCGATCGAGGCGATCTCGTCGGCGGCGCAGCGGGGTTCCACGCTTACGCAGCAGCTCCTGGCCTTCGCGCGCAAGCAGGAGTTGCGCGACCGGCTGCTGAACTTCAACTCGCTCGTCACCGACTTCCGGCCTGTCATCGAGCGGACGCTGGGCGAAGGCGTGGCGATCCGGCGCAGCCTGGAGGAGGCGCTCTGGAACTGCCGGATCGACCCCGTCCAGGCGGAGGTCGCGCTGCTCAACATCCTGTCCAACGCGCGCGACGCGATGGACGGGACGGGCGAGGTGTCCATCTCGACGCGCAACATCGTGCTGCCCGACGAGAACACCCGGACGCAGCGGCTGGGCGCCGGGGAGTACGTGGTGCTGTCGATCGGCGACACGGGGCCGGGCGTCGATCCCAAGATCGTCGACAAGATCTTCGACCCCTTCTTCACGACCAAGGAGATGGGGAAGGGCACCGGCCTGGGTCTGAGCCAGGTCTACGGCTTTATGAAGCAGTCGGGCGGGCTCGCCACCGTCCGCAACCGCGACGAGGGCGGGGCGGAGTTCAACCTGTATTTCCCCCGGTCCAGCGGCGGCCTGGAGCGCAAGCCGGTTCCGATGATCCCGCAGCCGGGCGGCGGCGTCGAACGCGTCCTCATGGTCGAGGACCAGCGCGAGGTCGGCGAGCTCGGCCGCGCGGTCCTCGAGGATCTGGGGTATGACGTCACGTTGGTGAGCGGGGCGCGGGCGGCGCTCGACGTCCTGGCCAAGGATCCCGACTACAGGCTGTTGTTCACCGACATCCTGATGCCCGGCATGAACGGCGTGGCGCTCGCGCAGGCGGTACGGCGCGACTACCCGCACACCCGCGTCCTCCTGACCACCGGCTTCGCGGACGACGCGATCGACGAGGGGGCCAAGTCCTTCGAGCTGATCCGCAAGCCCTATCGCCGGACCGACCTCAACGAGCGCATCCGCGCCGTCCTCGACAAGCCGGGCGCGCGCACGTGATCTAGCCGCTCGCCAGCGGGGTCGTTACAGCCCCGCCGCATGAGCGAACTCCCCAAGACCTTCGACCCCGCCGCCATCGAGTCCCGCTGGTACGACCATTGGGAGCGGAACGGCCTGTTCCGCCCCGAGCGGCCGGGAGCCGAGCCGTGGACGATCGTCAATCCGCCGCCCAACGTGACCGGCTCGCTCCACATCGGCCACGCGCTCGACAACACGCTCCAGGACATCCTGACGCGCCACGCCAGGCTGAAGGGCAAGGACGCGCTCTGGGTCGTCGGCACCGACCATGCCGGCATCGCCACGCAGATGGTGGTGGAGCGCCAGCTGGAGGCGCAGGGCGTGCGCCGCGCCGATCTCGGCCGCGAGGCCTTTGTCGAGAAG
>DASVSW010000360.1:0-3650 GCA_036387895.1 Sphingomonas sp. | reverse complement strand
GCTCGCCGCGCTGTTCGAGCGCGGCCGCTCCGCGCCGCAGCGCGTCGCGCGCGCGAGCGCCGTCACCGTCGCGGCGGTCGCGGTCTACGCAGTCGTGAACCTGCCCGTGGCGCTCCTCGCGTTCGACAATTGGGCGGAGTTCTACCGCTTCTCCGCCGAGCGGACGCCGACCGCCGCCGCGACCTGGCAGGTGCTGGCGGAGGCGGGGCTGCTCCGGCTAGACCTCCCGCGGCTCAACCTCGCCGCCTCCGCGTCGTTCGTCATCGGCGCGGCCCTGATCCTGCTCGCCGGCTGGCGAGCGCATCGCGACCGTCTCTGGATGCTGTTCACGCCGCTCCTCGCCTGGTTCATCCTCACCAACAAGGTCCACTCGCCGCAGTTCGACCTGTGGCTCTACCCCTTCCTGCTGCTGTCGCTGCGCCGTCCCCTGCCCGTGCTGCTCTTCGCCGCGGCGGACCTCCTCGCCTATTTCGCCGAGTTCTGGTGGTTCGCCGGGCTGGAGGGCGCGACCCCCGCCGCGACCACGACGCATATCGCCGTCGCGGTCGCCTTGCGCGCCGCCGTAATGCTGTGGATCATCATGGAGACGACGCTCCGCCCAGCGGTCGGGCGGGCCGAGACGACCGGCTAAGCGCCGACCGGCTCCAGGATCCGGTCGAGCCAGCGCGCGAGGGGGGCGTCGAGCTCGGCTTCGGTCAGGAGCGGCGTGTGCCCGACCTCCGGCACCACGACGAGTTCCGCGCGGGGCAGGCGTTCGGCCATCCGCTCGGCGGTCGCCTGCGCCAGCACGTCCGATCGCGCGCCGCGGACGATCAGCGTCGGCGTGTCCGCCAGCCCGTCGAGCGCGCGCCACATGTCCGGCCCCGCCTCGTTGCCCGGCACGCGGAACGGCTCGGCGATGCGCAGGTCGTAGTCGAGCACGATCCGCCCCGCCGAGTTCAGCCGGTAGAGCCGTTTCGCCATGCGGAGCCAGTCCTCGATGCCCCATCGCGGATAGGCGTCGGCGTTGCCCTCCTGCACGCAGCGCGCGGCGTGCATCCAGGTCGGCCAGCTCGACGCGCGACCGACATAGCCGCGGATGCGCGACAGGCCCCTCGGGTCGATCTCCGGCCCCACGTCGTTCAACAGTGCGCCCACCAGCCGCCCGCGTTCCGCGCCCGCCAGCAGCATGGTGACGATCCCGCCGAGCGACGTCCCCACCGCCGCGAACCGCCCGATGCCCTGATCGGTCAGGAGTGCTGCGACATCCTGCACATAGGCGAGCGGGACATAGGTCATCGGGTCCTTGGCGTAGCCGCTCTCGCCGCGTCCCCGGAGCGACAACGCGAGCACGCGCCATTCCGGGCTCAACCGCTCGGCCAGCTCGGCGAAGTCGCGGGCGTTGCGCGTCAGCCCGGGCAGGCACAGGATCGGCGGACGCCCGTCCGCCCCGCCCGGATAGTCGCGACAGTGGAGCCGAACCCCGTCCTGCGACCACCAGTAGCGGTTCTCGTATCGGGCCATCCTTGCCTCTCTTCCGCGGAGCGCCCCATATCACGGGATGCCCGCCTCCCCGCAAGCGTACCGCCCCGAGACCCGCCTTCTCGATCTGGGACCCGAGCTGTGGGACCCGGTCCGCGCCGCCCGCTTCCCGCAGACCGTCCTGCGCTACCGCAACGACCGCGCCGCGGCCGAGGTCGGTCTGGACGGCCTGACCGACGAAGAATGGCTCGCCCATTTCGGCCGGTTCGACCCGCTACCGGGCGCGCAACCCGAGCCGCTGGCGCTCCGCTACCACGGCCACCAGTTCCGGGCGTACAACCCCGACATCGGCGACGGCCGTGGCTTCACCTTCGCGCAGGCTCGCGACCGCGACGGGCGGCTGATGGACCTGGGCACCAAGGGCTCCGGCCAGACCGCGTACAGCCGCTTCGGCGACGGCCGGCTGACGCTGAAGGGCGGGGTGCGCGAGATCCTGGCGACCGAGATGCTGGAGGCGCTGAACGTCCCCACCTCGCGCACCTTCTCGCTGATCGAGACCGGCGAGGCTCTGGAGCGGAACGACGAGCCCTCGCCGACGCGCGGGGCGGTGATGGTGCGGCTCAGCCACGGCCACATCCGGATCGGCACCTTCCAGCGCCTCGCCTACCACCAGGACGAGGCGACGCTGCGCCGCCTCGTCGGTTACGTCTTGCGCGAGCTATACGGCGAGGAGCCTGGCGAGGAGCCCGCGCTGCGCCTGCTCGACCTCGTCCTCGACCGCGCCGCCCGGCTCGCGGCGCGGTACATGGCGGCGGGGTTCGTCCACGGGGTGCTCAACTCCGACAACATCAACGTGACGGGCGAGAGCTTCGACTACGGCCCGTGGCGGTTCGCGCCGACATGGGACGTCGGGTTCACCGCGGCCTATTTCGACCATGCCGGCCTCTACGCCTTCGGCCGCCAGCCCGAGGCGATCCATTGGGACGCGATGCAGCTGGCGGGCTCGCTCCGCCTGCTCGCCGAGAGCGAACCGCTGATCGACCTGCTCGAGCGCTTCGGGGAGCGGTTCCAGCGCCACGTCGCCGACGCGCTCCTCTGGCGCCTGGGCCTGAAACCGCGCGGCGAAGCGGATGACCGGGCGCTCGTCCAGTCGCTCGAGCGCACGTTGCGCGCCACCGAGGTCGAGCTGCACCGCTTCTTCCACGACGCCTTCGCGCAAGCGCTGCCGGCCGCCTATGGCGAGGAATGGGCCGAGTTCCGCGCGCTCGCCGCGGCGTACGCGCCGCGTCGCGAGCGGAGCGCGTATTTCGACGGCGAGCCCTGCGGCATGCTGATCGACGAGGTGGAGGCGATCTGGGCGCCGATCGCGGAAGCCGACGACTGGGGGCGCCTCCACGCCAAGGTCGCGCGGGTCCGGGCGATGGGGGCGGCGCTCGCTTGACCTCCCCCGCCCCCTCCGCCACCCCGTGCCGGATGGAACTCCACTCCCATGAACCCGCCACCGGCGCGCATCTCTGGACGGGCGCGGTGGGCGACGCGGACGCGGAGGTCGCGGCGGCGCGGGGCGGCTGGGCGGCGTGGGCGGCCAAGCCCTTCACCGTGCGCGCGGAGACGATGCGCCGCTTCGCCAACACGGTCCGGCAGCGGCATGAGGCCTTCGCCGACCTGATCGCGCGCGAGACGGGCAAGCCGCTCTGGGAGGCGCGCACCGAGGTCGACAGCGTGATCGCCAAGGTCGACATCTCGATCGGCGCCTATGCCGAGCGCACCGCACAGCGCCGGCTCGACAGCCCGATGGGCAGCCGCATGGCGCTCCGCCACAAGCCGCATGGCGTCCTGGCGGTGCTGGGCCCCTACAACTTCCCCGCGCACCTGCCCAACGGGCACATCGTCCCGGCGCTGCTCGCGGGCAACGCCGTGGTGTTCAAGCCGTCGGAGAAGACGCCCGCGACCGGCGCGTTCCTGGTCGACTGCTTCCGCGCGGCGGGGGTGCCGGAGGAATGCGTCCGCCTGCTCATCGGCGGCCCGGCGGAGGGACGGGCGCTATCGGCGCACCCCGGGTTGGACGGCCTGCTCTTCACCGGATCCGCGCGCACCGGCCTCGCGCTCAACCGCCAATTCGCCGAGCATCCGGAGAAGATCCTCGCGCTCGAGATGGGCGGCAACAATCCGATCATCGTCTGGGACAC
>DASVSW010000359.1:0-5527 GCA_036387895.1 Sphingomonas sp. | reverse complement strand
GACCAACACCGTCGAGACCACGACCACGACGACCAACACGGTCGCGGCCGCGCCGGCGAGCGCGGGCAGCCTCAACCTGCCGGGCGGGACGGTGCTGGCGGTGACGCCGGGCGGCCTGAACGAGCAGGTCGGCGGCTTCCTGGCCGGCACGGACACCACGCCGAGCCGCGCGTTCCAGTTCGACAAGCTCAACTTCGACACGTCGAAGAGCGACATCCGGGCGCAGGACCAAGAGGACCTGAACCAGATGGCGCAGATCCTGAAGGCTTATCCCAACGCGCGCATCCGCGTGGTGGGCTACGCCGACGCGCGCGGGTCGGACCCGGCGAACCAGCAGCTCGGCCTCGCCCGCGCGAACTCGGTCAAGAACGCGCTGGTCGCCCAAGGCGTCGCCGGCGACCGTGTCGAGGCGGCGTCGGGCGGCGAGCAGGAGCCCGTCGACACCAACGCGACCGCCTCCGGCCAGGCGGAGAACCGCCGCACCGAGGTGGTGATCGTCTCGCGCTGATCGCGGACGGTCGAAGTGATGGGGGTGGCGGAGGCGATGCCTCCGCCGCCCTTTCGCATGGTGGCGACCGGATCGCCGGAGCATGTCAGCCTTACTGGGCTCCCGCGCAGGCGGGAGCCCAGAGCGACATGCGTCGCGCGTCGCGCTCTGGGTCCCCGCCTGCGCGGGGACACACGCGAGCACATGCTCGAATGGTGCAAACGCCGTCGCATTTCGGGACCGAGGAGCATATCGACGCCGCCATGCCGCCCGGCTTCTACGCGCAACCGATCCTCGACCTGTCGCGCGCGCTGATCGGGTGCGAGCTGCTGGTCGAAGGGGTGGGCGGACCGATCATCGAGACCGAGGCCTACGAAGCGGGCGACCCCGCCTCGCACAGCTTCGCCGGCCCCACGGCGCGGAACAGCGCGATGTTCGGGCCGGGCGGCCGGCTCTACGTCTACCGCATCTACGGCATGCACTGGTGCTTGAACATCGTCGGCGGGCTGGAGGCGGGATCGGCGGTGCTGATCCGCGCGATCGAGCCCGCCCATGGCGTGGAGCGCATGCGCGAGCGGCGGCGGACGGACGACCCCCGCAAGCTCTGCGCGGGGCCGGGCCGGCTGTGCGAGGCGCTGGGCGTGACGGGGGCCGGGGACGGGCTGCCGCTCGACCGGCTGCCGTTCGAGCTCCGCCCCCGCGCCGCCGAGCCCGCGATCCTGGTCGGCCCGCGGATCGGCATCACCAAGGCGGCGGAGAAGCCTTGGCGCTTCGGCCTGGCGGGTTCGCGCTACCTCAGCCGGCCTTTCCCGCCGCCCTGAGCCGGAAGGTGCCGACGGCGAGCTTCGACTCCTCCACGTCGCGGAAGACGGTGAGGCCGGGCTCGCCCAGCGGAATGCGGCCGCTCTCCAGCTCGTCGAGGAACGCGGTCATGGCGGCCGCGCCCGACGCCCAGCGGTCGGCCGCGGTCTCCGGCGAGAAGTCGAACGCCTTGCCCGCGACCTCCCGGCCCTGATCGGAATAAGAGAGCCGCGCGAGCGTCACCGAGGGCGCGTCGGCGCCGTGCAGGTCGTAGACCGTCTTCCACGCGTCGATCGTCCGGCGGGTCTGCGCGGCGAAGACGATGTCCTGCGCCCGCCCGATCGCCTCGCCCATCGACCGGGGGTGCGGGCTGGCGAGCGGAAGCAGGTCGAGCGCGAACACCAGCAGCGGCGCCGGGCCGGGGTCGCCGAGCACCGCGTCGAGCGGCAGGTTGGCGGACAGGCCGGGATCGACATAGGCGCGCCCGTCGATCTCCACCGGCGGGAAGACGGGCATCAGCGCGGCGGACGCGCGGACATGCTCCGGGCCCAACGTCATGTCGCGCGTGTCGAAGACCGCGTCCTCGCCCGAGTCGAGCTCCACGGCCGACAGGCTGACGCGCGTGGTCCCGTCGTTGAGCCGCGGCCAATCGACCAGCCGCTCGAGCGTCGCCAGCATGGGACGCGAGTCGAAGAGGCCGAGTTCTTCATCGCCGTCGGGGAACCAGCCGCTCGGCGTCAGCGCCCGAGGAACGAACAGGTCGAGGCGTCCCGTCGTCACCGCCGCGGTGACCGCCGCGGTCCGTCGCCACTCGTCCCATCCGGCGGGCCACCAGCTCCATGGGCCGGCCGCAGGCGACCAGAGCTCGCGCAGCCGTTCGACGGCGCGCTCGGGCGGGTTTCCCGCGATGATCGCGCCGTTGACCGCGCCGATGGAGGCGCCCGACACCCGGTCGGGGCGGTGGCCCCGCGCCGCCAGCGTTTCAAAGGCGCCCGCCTGCCATGCGCCGAGCGCGTTGCCGCCCGCCAGCGCGAGCGCGATCCGATGCTTTGGAAATCCGTTCATCGTGCGCCGCAACGCTTGCGGGCGGGATTGGAGCCGCGTCGCGTTGACCGGATCGGCCGGGCGGCTTAGCCGCTGACGCTCATGCACGGTCGACGGAGCGGAAGGTGACGCATAATCTGGCGGAGTTCCGCGACAAGTTCCGCGTGGACGAGCTGCTGCTCTTCCGGAACGGCGGCTGGTCGGTGTCGCTGCGCCCCGGCGCCTGCACCTTGGGGGCGGCGGTGATCAGCGCCAACCGGTTCCACCGGTCGCTCGGCGAGATCGACGCGGCCGAGGCCGCCGACCTGACGGAGGCGGTCGCCTGGTTCGAGAACCGCGCGCGGGCGGCGTTCGCGGCGGACAAGTTCAACCACCTGGCGCTGATGATGGTCGACGCGCACCTCCATTTCCACGCGCTGCCCCGCTACGCCGCGACGCGCGACTTCGCCGGGCTGACCTGGCATGACGTGGGCTGGCCCAAGCTGCCCGACCTTTCCGCCGACAACGGCGCGGACGACGGGGCGTTGGCCGAGGTCAGGGCGGCGCTGGCCGGAGGGCGCAGGCCATGAGGATCGTCTACACCGCCGGCACCTTCGACCTCCTCCACATCGGGCACGTCCGCATCATCCGCGCGGCGCAGGGCTTCGGCGACCGGCTGATCGTGGGCGTCAGCACCGACGAGCTGGTCCAGTCCTACAAGGGCAAGACGCCCGTGGTGCCGTTCGACGAGCGCATGGAGATGGTCCGCGCGCTTCGTGACGTCGACGCGGTCGTGGCGCAGCACGACCAGGACAAGTTCGCCGCCTGGGAGCGGATGCGGTTCGACGTGTGGGTGGTCGGCGACGACTGGTTCGGGACGCCGAAATACGAAGAGTACCGCCACAAGCTGGAGGCGGTGGGCGTGCATTGCGTGTTCGTGCCCTACACCTCGGGCGTGTCGTCGACGAGCCGCAAGCGCGACGCGGGTGCGGCGGCTTCGCGATCCTGAGCTCCAAGCGCCCTCGACCTTCGCGTCCGCTCGTGTAGGGGGCTGCGCCGATGACCTCCGCCGCTGACGCCAGCCGACCCGCCCTGCAAGGGGTGGGCGACAACGCCACGCCCATCTGGGGCATGAGCAACGCCGAGCGCGTGCGCCGCATCGCCGCGGCGCAGAAGCTGGACGGGGAGGGGCGGGACCGCCCGGCGCTGCTCGCCAACTTGCGCTACGCGTTCGATCCGGTGTGGACCACCTATCTCGCGGGACGGCCCGGCACGGTGGTCACGCGCGACGGCGTACCCGTTCTTGCGCATGTCGTTGATCCCGTGGACGCGGAACGCGTCCGCCAGGCGATGTTGGCCGACAGGGCGTCGGTGCCCGCGGGGCTGCGGGTGCAGGAGGCGGAGGACGAGGCGGGGATCGCGAACCACGCGCTCCGCAAGCGCGAGCGGCCCTTCGCCGAGCGGCTGACGCCCGAGAGCGTGCCGTTGATCGAGCGGGCCAGCTATTTCGGCGCGTACAAGGGCGTGACCGACATCCTGACGAAACACCTCTGGCCCGAATGGGCGTTCGTGCTGACCCGCATCGCGGCGCGCTGGGGCGTCACGCCCAACCAGGTGACCGCGCTCGGCACGCTCTTCTGCGTGCTCGCGACCGTCGCCTTCTGGTACGGCTGGTACTGGACGGGGATGCTCGTGGGCCTCGGCTTCATGGTCCTCGACACGGTCGACGGGAAGCTCGCCCGCTGCACCATCACCTCCTCCAGCATCGGCAACATCTGGGATCACGGCGTGGACCTCGTCCACCCGCCTTTCTGGTGGTGGGCCTGGGCGGTGGGGTTGGGCCGGGTCGGCCTCGGCTACTCGGACCGGACCTTCGTCTGGGTGCTGGGCGCGATCCTGGGCGGTTACGTGGTCCAGCGGCTGATCGAGGGCGCGTTCATGCGGCGCTGGGACATGCACATCCATGTCTGGCGCAAGGTCGATTCGGACTTCCGGCTGGTGACCGCGCGGCGCAACCCGAACATGGTGATCCTGTTCGCGGCGACGTTGGTCGGACGGCCCGATCTGGGGCTGATCGCGGTGGCGGTGTGGACGGTGCTGTCCTGCCTGTTCCACCTGGTCCGGCTGATCCAAGCGTTCGGGCAGGAGCGGCGGGGCGAGCCGATCCTGTCGTGGCTGGCCTGAGGCGGCGTCGGGAGCCGGCGCGTGACCGCCCCGCCCGACGTCACCATCTACCTCAAGCGCCTTTGCGAGGGCGGGGTGACGCGCGTCGGGTGCATCCTGGCGAGCGGCTTCGCCGAGCGCGGACTCCGCGTCGAGGTGGCGACGCCGCGGCCCGACGGGCCGGCGCGGGCGCTCCTGTCCGACCGGGTCACGGTGACGCCGCTGAGTTCGCGGATGTCCGGGCCGGTAGCGACGGCGATCGCCCTGGCGCGGCACCTCCGGCGCGCGCGCCCCGGCGTGCTCCTGTCGCCCGGCAACCACACCCATGCGACGACGGCGGCGGCGCACGCGCTCGCCGGCGTTCGGGGCGTGCGCCTCGTCCTGAAGATCACCAACCCCGTCATCAAGTCGGGCGCGCGCGCCTGGAAGCGCTTCTACAAGAGGCCGCTCTACCGCTGGTTCTTCGCGCGCGCCGCCGCCGTGCTGGTGCTGTCGCCGGGCCGGGTCGACGAACTCGCACGCCTGTTCCCGGGCGCGGGCGCGAAGCTGCGCTTCGTCCACAATCCTTACGTCACCGCCCCTATGCGCGATCGGGGGAACGCGCTCGCCGAGGACGCGAGCGGCGACCCGATGATCCTGTCGGTCGGCCGCCTCTCGGAGCAGAAGAACCCCGCGATGCTGCTGCGCGCGGCGGTCCGGATCCGGGATACGCCGTGGCGCCTCGTGTTCCTGGGTTCGGGTCCGCTGGAGGACGAGGCCAGGGCGCTCGCCGGGGCGCTCGGGATCGCCGACCGGGTGCGGTTCGAAGGTTTCGTCGCCGACCCCGTCCCGTTCTTCCGGAGCGCCCGCGTGCTGGCGCTGTCGTCGCGATGGGAGGACCTGCCGGCCGTCGTGCTGGAGGCGTTGGCGTGCGGATGCCCGGTGGTCGCGACCGCCTGTTCCGACGCGATGACCGCCGTGCTGGAGGAAGCGGGGTACGGCGCGGTCGTGCCGATCGGGGACGAAGCGGCGATGGCGGACGCCCTGTCGGCGATCCTGCGCGACCCGCCCGTC
>DASVSW010000358.1:0-4864 GCA_036387895.1 Sphingomonas sp. | reverse complement strand
ACGGCGGGCGCCGTGCTGGTGCGCTCGGCCGAGCCGACGGCGGAGTTCAAGGGCCGCGCCAGCGCGTCCATCACGTCGCTCGACGAGTACCGTTTCCAAGCCGCGATCTCAGGTCCGATCGACGCTGCCGGCACGCTTCAGGCGCGGATCGCGGGCGGCTTCTCCGATCGGGGCGGCTGGGGACGGAACCGCTCGGGACCTCAGCTCAACACGGGGCGCGACTGGCAACTGCGCGTGTTCCTGCGCTACCGCCCGACGGACGCGCTGACGGTCGACCTGATCGGCGACGTCAGCTACTCGCGGTCGAGCCCCGGCACGATCGCCATCTCCGATACGCGCAACCTACGCGACGAGACGACGAACCCGACCGGCTCCAACATCGTCTTCCCCTATGTCCCACGCCCCGACCTCGACGCGGTCCAAGAAGGCAATCGGTACGACCTCAACTTTCCGACGTTCACGCGCATCCGCGGCAACAACCTGACGGGCCGGATCAACTACGATCTGGGCGAAGTGACGTTGACCTCGATTACCAACTACCGCGAGTGGACGTTGCGCGGGTCGCAGGACTCGGACGGAACGGGCCTGAACCCGCCCAATCCCCCCTTCGTGACGGGGTCGCCGATCTCGAACATCGGCAGCAACAGCCAGTTCAGCCCGGACAGCCAGTTCAGCCAGGAACTGCGGCTCGCATCGGCGAACACCGGGCCGTTCACCTGGCTCGTGGGCGGGTTCTACTTCGTCGAGAAGAACGAGCTGGCCCCGATCACCATCACCAACAACTTCGCGGGTCCCGGCGGGGCGGGAACGCTCGCCACCTTCACCGCAGAGCAGCTGACGCGCTCGTTCGCGCTCTTCGCCAACGCCTCCTACGCGTTGACCGACACGGTCAAACTGTCGCTAGGGGGCCGCTACAGCGAAGAGCGCAAGCGCTTCGAGAACACGCAGCGGGTCACGCAGATCCGCCAGTTCGATCCGCCTGGGCCCGCCTTCTTCGCCGCCGGCTCGGTTCTCGCCGGCCCGCCCGCCCTCGACCTCCGGCGCAAGGACACGAATTTCTCCCCCCGGGTGGTGGTCGACTGGAAGGCGACGCCCGACACGCTCCTCTACGCGAGCTTCAGCAAAGGCTTCAAATCGGGCGGCTTCAACGCGTTCCGGGGAACCGAGGTGGCGTTCGCGCCCGAGAAGGTCGACGCGTACGAGGTCGGGATGAAGGCGGATCTGTCGCGCGCGGTTCGGCTCAACATCTCCGCGTTCCGATACAAATACCGCGACCTTCAAGTCCGAACGCCTGTGCCGACCGGAGGAGTCGGTATCGAGTCGGCGGACGAGGCGCGGTCTCAGGGGGTCGAGATCGAGGCGACGCTGGCGCCCATGCCCGGACTGCGCTTCGACGCGAACGCGTCCTTCCTCGATGCCAAGTTCCGGCGGGGACGCCTCTCCGCCGTCCAGGCGCAAAGCTATGTGTTCGGGACCAACCCGGCGGTCGTGCTGGAGGACATCGCGGGCAATCGCCTAACCCGTGCGCCCGAATTCCAGTTCGCGCTCAACGGCCGCTACGACTGGGATGTCGGCGCCGCCTACAAGGCGAGCGTTCAAGGGTCCGTTCGGCACCAGAGCGGCGTGTTCTTCCTCGAAACGCAGCAACAGGCGCCGACCTTCCGGGGCGAGGCCTGGGAAGAGGTCGACGCGCGCGTCGCGTTCGGCGATGTCGACGATCGATGGACGGCATCGCTGTTTGTGAAGAACGCCTTCGACAATCGTCACTTCAGCCAGGTTTCGGCCTTTTTCGGCTTGCCCAACGGCGCGCTGAACGAACCGCGTCGCTTCGGCGCGCAGCTCGACTTGGCGTTCTGATGAAGCTGCTGACCTTTCTGCGGGATCGCCGGCAACGGCTAGGAGCGCTGGCCGACGACGGCGGGGTCGTCGACCTCGCCAGCCGCGACGCGGCGCCGAGTTTCAGCTCGATGCAAGCGTTGATCGAAGGCGGCGACGCGGCGCTCGACGGGGCGCGCCGCATCGTCGCCCACGCCGCGGAGACGATCGACCCGACCTCGATCGATTGGCTCAGTCCTCTGCCCCGCCCCGCGCAGCTGCGCGACTTCCTGGTCTTCGAGGAGCACATGCGGATGGCCGGCTGGCAGGGCGCCAAGCTCCGCGCCACCTGGGGAGGTCCGTCCGCCCCTGCGGAGCCGCCGCCGATCCCGCCGATCTGGTATGAGCAGCCGATCTACTACAAGGGGAACCGTTTCGCCGTCGCGGGCACCGGCGCGGTCACGGCCTGGCCGGCGGGCTCGCGCGTGATCGACTACGAGCTGGAGCTCGCCTGCGTCATCGGGCGGGGCGGACGCGACATCGCCGTCGGCGAGGCCCGCGCGCACGTCTTCGGCTACACCGTGTTCAACGACCTCACCGCGCGCGACTGGCAGTTCCGCGAGATGCAGGGGCCGCTCGGACCCGCCAAGGGCAAGGACTTCGACGGAGCGAACGTGCTCGGCCCGGTGATCGTCACCGCCGACGAGTTCGCCGACCAGCCGGCGCTCGCGATGCGGGCGTTCGTCAACGGCGAGCCGTGGAGCGAGGGGAATAGCGGCGCGATGCATTGGTCCTGGGGCGACATGATCGCCCATGTGAGCCGGGCGGAGACGCTCCACCCCGGCGAGGTGCTCGGGTCGGGCACGGTGGGCGGCGGTTGTGGGCTCGAGCTCGGGCGGTTCCTGGCGCATGACGACTTGATCGCGCTGGAGATCGAGGGGATCGGCCGCGTCGAGACCCGCATCCACGCCCCTCATGTTTTGGAAAGGCTGACGTTGTGAGGTTCGTCGACCTCTCGATCCCGTTGTCGAACGACGTGGTCACCGATCCGCCTCCGCTCCGGCCGCGGATCGTCTATTCCGATCACAAGCAAGGGATCGCGCAGATGCTGCCCTTCTTCCCCGGCCTCACCGCGGACGACCTGCCCGACGGCGAAGCCTGGGCGGTCGAGGACGTGACGCTGTCCACCCATGCGGGGACACATATGGACGCGCCCTGGCATTATCACTCCACCACCGACAACGGCGCGCGCCCGGCGCCGACGATCGATCAAGCACCGCTCGACCTCTTCCTCCGGCCGGGTGTGAAGCTCGATTTCCGGCAGCTGCCCGACGGTCATGTGGCGACCGCGGCCGACATCGCGGCGGAGCTCGAGCGGATCGGCCGCGAACTTCGCCCGCTCGACATCGTGCTCGTCAACACGGCGGCGGGCGCGGCCTATGGCGGTCCCGACTATCTGGGCAGCGGCTGCGGGATCGGGCGCGAGGGCACCAACTATCTGACCGAGCGGGGCGTGCAGGTGGTCGGCACCGACGCCTGGTCCTGGGACGCGCCGTTCATCCATACGGCGCGCGCTTACGCGGACAGCGGAGACGCCCGGCTGATCTGGGAAGGGCACAAAGCCGGACGGGAGCGCCCCTACTACCAGATGGAAAAGCTCCACAATCTCGAGGCGCTCCCGCCCTTCGGCTTCACCGTCGCCTGCTTTCCCGTAAAGGTCGAGAGGGCCTCCGCCGGATGGGTGCGCGCCGTGGCGTTGCTGGACGCATGACGGCGCGCTGGTCCGAATTCGCCCGGGGCTGGCCGGTGCTCGCGGCCGCCTTTCTGGGCATCGCCATCGGCGTGAGTTCGCTCTATTTCTACTCGCTGGGCGTGTTCATCAAGCCGATGGCGGCGGAGTTCGGCTGGACCCGCGGGCAAGCGTCGCTCGGCGCGCTGGTCGGGACGGCGGCCGCCGCGCTCGCGGCGGTCCCGACCGGGCGGCTGGTCGACCGGTACGGCAGTCGGCCCGTGGCGCTCGGCTCGCTGGCGCTGCTCGCGATCGGCTTCGTCGCGCTCGGCACGCTGACGTCGGGGTTGGCCAGCTTTCTCGCCTTGGCGTTCGCCCTGTCGCTCGTCACGGCGGGATCCAGTCCGATCGCGCTTACCCGCCTGGTCGTCGCGGGCTTCGTCCACGCGCGCGGACTGGCGCTCGGCATCGTGCTCGCGGGCACCGGCTTGGGGGCGATCCTCGTTCCGGCGTTGCTCACCCCCTATATCGCGGCGCATGGCTGGCGAAACGGCTATCTGGCGCTGGCTGCCGTGATCCTGGTCGTGGGACCGGTCGTCGCGCTCATCCTCGCACGCTGCCGCGAGGACGTCCGGACCGATCGGCGTCCGGAGATCCCGATCGCGACGCTCGCGCGCGAACCGGCCTTCTGGCTGCTGATGGCGACTTTCCTCCTCGCCGCAGCCGCGGTCCTCGGCACCGTTGTCCAGTTCGTTCCGATGCTGAGCGACTGGGGATTGCCTCCGGCCGCGGCCGGCGGTCTGGCGGCGCTGATCGGGATCGCGGCCATCGTGGGGCGGCTGATCGCCGGCCTGCTGATGGATCGTTTTCCGGCCTATGCGATCACGGTGCTGATGTTCCTGTGCGCTGCGGCCGGACTGGTCGTCCTGGGTCTCGGCGGAGCCCGCTTCGCCGCGCCTGGCGCCCTCATCACCGGCTTCGCGATCGGGGCGGAGGTGGACTTGATGGCGTTCCTCGTCGCACGTCACTTCCCTCCCAGAGCCTATGGCAAGACCTATGGCGCGATCTACACCGCGTTTCTGATCGGCGGCGCGGTCGGACCTGCGCTGTCCGGCTTCCTGAAGGACGCCACGGGCGACTACCGCGTTTCGTTGTTCGTCGCCGCGGCGTTGCTGGCCGGGGCCGCGACGGTGGCGTGGCGACTGCGGCGGACGAGCGCGTGGACCGATCGGGACGAGGCTGCAGGAAGGGCAGCGGAGGCGTAGCCCGGGCCCGGCGCTATTCGTCGGCCAGCCTTTGGCGGAGCTCCCCCTTGAGCAC
>DASVSW010000357.1:0-11800 GCA_036387895.1 Sphingomonas sp. | reverse complement strand
GCCCCTCTCCCGCCGGGAGAGGGGCGAGCCGGGGCGGGCCGAGGGCGACGCGCCATGCGCGCTGCCGCCTTCCGCAGCCTTCGGTCGCTCCGTCCCTCTCCCGATGGGAGAGGGTTCAAGCGTTGGCGGCGATCCACTCATCCAGCACCGGCGCGATCCTGTTGCGCCAGCGCGAGCCGTTGAAGATGCCGTAGTGGCCGACGCCCTCGGCCATCAGATATCGCTTCTTCGCGTCGGGCAGGTTGGTCGCCAACGTCAGCGCCGCCTTGGTCTGCCCTAGGCCCGAGATGTCGTCGCGCTCGCCCTCGATCGCCAGCAGCGCCACGTCGGTGATCGCGCCCGGATCGACGCGCCGGCCGCGATGGGTCATCTCGCCCTTGGCCAGCGCGTGCTTCTGGAAGACGAGCTCGACCGTCTGGAGGTAGAACTCCGCCGTCATGTCGCACACCGCGCGATACTCGTCGTAGAAGGCCTTGGTCGCGTCCGCCTCCTCGTCGTCACCCTGGACGAGATGTTTGAACATCTCCCAATGGCTGATCATGTGGTTGCCGAGGTTCATCGACATGAAGCCGGCGAGCTGCAGGAAGCCCGGATAGACTTTCCGTCCCGCGCCCGGATAGCTGACCGGCACGGTCGCGATCGCGTTCTGCTGGAACCAGGCGTGCGGGCGCTCGGTCGCGAGCGTGTTGACGGCGGTGGGCGCCTCGCGCGTGTCGATCGGGCCGCCCATCATCGTCAGCGACCTCGGACGGCAGGGATGGCGGTCCGCGCTCATCAGCGCCGCCGCCGCGTAGCAGGGGACCGAGGGCTGGCAGACGGCCAGCATGTGCGACCCCGGCCCCATCGCCTCCAGAAAGCGGATCAGGTAATCGACATAGTCGTCGAGGTCGAACCGCCCGTCGGCGACCGGGACCTGCCGTGCGTCGCGCCAGTCGGTGATGTGGACGTCGTGCCCCGGCAGCATGCGCTCCACGGTGCCGCGGAGCAGCGTCGCGAAATGCCCCGACATCGGCGCCACGATGAGCAGCTTCGGCCCCCCGTCCACACCTTCGCGGCGGAAGCGCTTGAGCTGGCCGAACGGGAGCCGCAGCACGATCTCCTCATGGACGGCGACCTCCCGGCCGTCGACGGTCGTACGGTCCAGGCCGAACTCGGGCTTGCCGCGCGGGGCGGCCGCGTGCGCGAACACCTCCAGCGCCGACGCCATCACCCCGCCGCCCATGTACGCGAAGGGGTTGCTCGGGTTCTGGAGCATCCCGGCGCTCCAGTTCGCCATCGCGCCCGCGGAGGCGAGCATTGAGCGTTGGAACTCATAGGCGTCGTAGAGCATGCGCATTCCTTAGCCCAACATGGGTTACGAGGTTCGTAACGTAAACGTCACGGCGTGCAATTGGTTCGTCCGACAAATGCGGCGCGTTGAGCACGGCCGCGCCGGCTGCTAGGCCCCGGCCCATGGCTTCCATCGCTCCCGCCCCCGTCCGCAAGCTTGGAAGCCTTCGCATGATCTGGCGCTACGCGTCCCGCTATCCGGGCCGGATCGCGGTCGCGGTGCTGGCGCTGCTCGCCACCTCCGCCGTCACGCTGTCGCTCCCCTGGACGCTTCGTTCGGTGATCGACGAGGGGTTCGGCGCGGGGGCGGACCTGAGCCATATCGACCGGATCTTCTACCTCCTGTTCGGGCTCGTCGCGCTGCTCGCCATCGCGACCGCCATCCGCTTCTACTACGTCTCCTGGCTCGGCGAGCGGACGGTGGCGGACATCCGCATCGCGGTGCTGGACAATCTGGTGCGCCTGGCGCCCCGCTATTTCGAGGAGAACCGCCCGTCGGAGATCGCCTCGCGGCTTACCTCCGACACCGGGCTGATCGAGAACGCGGTCGGCTCGACCGTGTCGATCGCGCTCCGGAACACGCTGACCGCGATCGGCGGGATCGTCACGCTGTTCGCGCTCTCGCCTCGCCTCACCGGGCTGCTGCTGCTCGGCATCCCGCTGATCATCTCGCCCATCGTGCTGCTCGGCCGCCAGGTACGCGACCAGTCCAAGGCGAGCCAGGACCGCATCGCCGACATCGGGTCCACCGTCGTCGAGACGCTCGGCGCCATGAAGGTAGTCCAGGCTTTCGGGCAGGAGGGCCGCGAAGGCCAGCGCTTCGGCGACGCGGTGGCGCGCAGCTTCGCCGCGGCCAAGCGCCGCATCTTCGTCCGCTCGGCGATGACCGCGCTGGTCATCCTCCTCCTGTTCGGCGCGGTGGTGGCGCTGCTCTGGAACACGGTCAGCGACGTCGCCGCCGGCCGGCTGTCGAGCGGATCGCTCGGCGCGTTCATCTTCACCGCCGTCCTGGTGACCGGCTCGGTCGGCGCACTGACGGAGGTGTGGGGCGACCTACTCCGCGCGAGCGGCGCCGCGCAGCGCCTGTCCGAACTGTTGGCCGAGCAGCCGGAGATCGCCGCCCCCGCCCGACCGAGGGCGCTGCCCGAGCCGCCGCGCGGTGCGCTCCGCTTCGACGACGTTCGTTTCCACTATCCGACGCGCCCGGACGCGCCGGCGCTCCACGGCTTTTCGCTCGACGTCCGCCCCGGCGAGACGGTGGCGGTCGTAGGCCCATCGGGGGCGGGCAAGTCGACGCTGTTCCAGCTCGCCGAGCGCTTCTACGATCCCTACGCCGGCCGCGTGCTGATCGACGGCGTGGATCTGCGCGACGTCGATCCGACCGCCGCCCGCCGCCGCATCGCCCTGGTGCCGCAGGAGACGGTGATCTTCGGCGCCTCCGCCCGTGACAATCTCCGCTACGGCCGCTGGGACGCGACCGACGCCGAGCTGTGGGCCGCCGCCGAGGCCGCCAACGCCGCCGAGTTCCTCCGCAAGCTGCCCGAGGGCCTGGACACCTTCCTCGGCGAAGGCGGCGCGCGCCTGTCGGGCGGGCAGCGCCAGCGCATCACCATCGCCCGCGCGCTGCTCCGCGACGCGCCGATCCTCCTGCTAGACGAGGCGACGAGCGCGCTCGACGCCGAAAGCGAGCTCCTGGTGCAGCAGGCGCTCGAGCGGCTGATGACCGATCGCACCACGCTTGTCATCGCGCACCGCCTGGCGACCGTCCGCGCCGCCGAGCGGATCATCGTGATGGACGGCGGGCGCATCGTCGAGGAAGGCGCGCACGGACAGCTCATCGCGCGCTCAGGCCTCTACGCCCGCCTCGCCAGCCTGCAGTTCAGCGAAGCGGCGTAACGCTCTTTCTCACGCCGGGAAAACGGGGGATCCATGACCAAGGACTTCGACGTCATCGTCTACGGCGCGACCGGCTTCACCGGCCGGCTCGTCGCCGAGTATCTGGCTCAGGCCTATCCCGGCCCGGCCAAGCCCCGCTGGGCGATGGCCGGCCGTTCCGCCGACAAGCTCGCCCAGGTCCGCGACGAGATCGGCGCGCCGGCCGACACGCCCTTCGTCGTCGCTGACGCCGATGATCCCGCTTCGCTTCGCGCGATGGCGGATCGGACGAAAGTGGTGCTGACCACCGTCGGCCCCTACCAGCTCTACGGCTCCGACCTGGTCGGCGCCTGCGCCGCGGCGGGCACGGCCTATGTCGACCTGTGCGGCGAGCCCGCCTGGATGCGCCAGATGATCGACCGCTACGAGTCCACGGCCAAGCGCACGGGCGCCAGGATCGTCTTCTCCTGCGGGTTCGACTCGATCCCCTTCGACCTCGGCGTGCTGACGCTGCAGGAGCACGCCCGCGAGCGCCACGGCATGCCCGCCCCGCGCGTCAAAGGCCGCGTCCGCAAGATGCAGGGCACCTTCTCCGGCGGCACCGCGGCGAGCCTGAAGGCGACCTTGGCGGCGGCCGCCAAAGACCCGTCGCTCGTGAAGCTGCTGACCTCGCCCTTCGCGCTCACGCCCGGCCACACCGGCGCGTCGCAGCCGCTGGGCCTGCTTCCCGAGTTCGACACCACGATCAACGCTTGGGTCGCGCCCTTCATCATGGCCCCGATCAACACCAAGAACGTCCACCGGACCAACTTCCTGCTCGGCCAGGCCTATGGCGCCGACTTCCAATATGACGAGATGCAGGTCGCGGGCCTCGGCGACATCGGCCGCGCGGCCGCCGAGGCGATCGCCAAGTTCAACCCGTTCGCTGGCGACAAGGGGCCGAAACCCGGCGAGGGCCCGTCCAAGGAGGAGCGCGAGAACGGCTTCTACGACATCCTGTTCGCCGGGATCATGCCGGACGGGACGCGGATCGACGCGGTGGTGACCGGCGACAAGGACCCGGGCTACGGTTCGACGTCGAAGATGATCGCCGAAGCCGCGCTCTGCCTTGTGCAGGACGTGGAGGGCGCGGGCGGCGTCTGGACGCCGGGCGCCTTGATGGGGACGAAGCTGCGCGACCGGCTCCAGGCGAAGGCGGGGCTGACCTTCACGGTGGCCTGACGATCTCCCACCACGCCCTCACCACTCCCACCCCGGCGAAAGCCGGGGCCCAGAGCGCGAGGTACGAACGGACGTCCGAGCCGACGTTTCAGAGCGCACGGCAGCTGGGCCCCGGCCTTCGCCGGGGTGGGAAGGGAGGGCGGACGTCGCGCGCCTACCCCCGAAAGAACATCGTCGCCATCGCCGCCACCGCGACCGACCCGCCGATCAGCCACGGCGCCGCCGCCCGGCTCCGCGCTTCGGCGTCCGCCTGATAGGCGACCATGTCGAGCCACCACCCCCCCCGGCGGCGCGCACGACCCCCCGCGCCTTCATCGCCGCGAACGCCTTCGCCTCTTGCGGCGAGCGCGGCGCGAAGTCGATCGCGTCCTCCGGCGCCAGCGCGTGCCTTTCGACGAACACGGGCGCGATCGTGCCTCGGACGAGGTAGCCTCGGCGGCTCGGTGGCGGCAGCGGCGGGGAGGCGCGCGGCGGCTTACGCCCCGGCGGGTCGATCCTGACGAGCTCGGCCATGCGCCCCTCCTAGCGGCGTTTCCCCTGGTGCCGGATGTTGGCCGGCCGGCCGCGGCGTTTCAACACCCGATCGGTCCGGGGCCGGCGCGCGTCCCCGGCCCCCGCCGCGCGACCGCCCGCCCCCTTGCCCTCCGGCAGCTCGAACCGGAGCGCACCCGATACTGGGTTCGCTTCCGCGAGCTTCAACTCCAGCTTCTGCCCCGACGCGTAGCGCTCGCCCGAATGCTCGCCGGTCAGCGTGCGCGACGCCTCGTCGAAGCGGAAATACTCGGACCCGAGGTCGCGCACCGACACCAGCCCGTCGCCGCCCACGCCCTCGACCGTCGCGAAGAAGCCGAAGTTCGCCACACCCGTGATCCGCGCCTCGACGACCTCGCCGACGCGCTCCGACAGGAAGGCCGCGACGTAGCGGTCGATCGTCTCGCGCTCCGCCTCCATCGCGCGACGCTCCATCTGGCTGATCGACTCGCCGATGCGCTCCATCCTTTCCGCCTCGCCGCCCGTCAGCCCACCATCGCCCAACCCATAGGCGCGGACCAGCGACCGGTGGACGAGGAGGTCGGCGTAGCGCCGGATCGGCGAGGTGAAGTGCGCGTAAGAGCCCAGCGCCAGGCCGAAATGGCCCGCGTTCGCCGGGCCGTAATAGGCCTGCGTCTGCGTGCGGAGCACCTGCTCCATGATCTGCGGCCGGTGGTCGACGTCGCCGACCTTCTCCAGGATGCGGTTGAACGTCGCGGGCCGCACCACCTGCCCCAGCGCGAAGGGCACGCCGAAGGTCTCGAGATAGTCCTTCAGCGCCACCAGCTTCTCGCGCGAGGGCGGTTCGTGGTCGCGGTACATGACGGGCGCCTTCTTCGCTTCGAGCGCCTTGGCGGCGGCGACGTTGGCGGCGATCATGTAGTCCTCGATCAGCCGGTGGGCGTCGAGCCGTTCGCGCGGCGCCACCGACATGATACGCCCCTTCTCGTCGAGCACCACGCGCCGCTCCGGCAGGTCGAGGTCGAGCGGCTCCCGCGCCTCCCGCGCCGCGAGCAGCCCGCGCCAACACGCCCAGAGCGGCCGCAGCGCTGTCCCGGTCAGCGGGTGATGCACCGCGCCGTCTATCGCGGCCTGCGCGTCCTCGTACGCGATGTTGGCCGCGATCCGCACAACCGCGCGGGTGAAGCGCCATGACTTCAGCTGCCCCTTGGCGGTCACCTGGAGATGGCAGACCAGCGCCGCCCGGTCCTCGCCCTCGACGAGCGAACAGACATGCGCCGACAGGATCTCCGGCAGCATCGGCACGACCCGGTCGGGGAAGTAGACGGAATTGCCGCGCTTGCGCGCGTCCCGGTCGATCTCGGAGCCGGACCGGACGTAGAAGCTGACGTCCGCGATCGCGACCAGCGCGCGCCAGCCGTCGGGGTTGGCGGGATCGTCGTCCGCCTCCGCCCACACCGCGTCGTCGTGATCGCGCGCGTCGGCCGGGTCGATCGCGACGATGGGCAAGTGGCGCAGGTCCTCGCGACCGTCGCCGAGCGGCGTCTTCGCCACCCGCTCCGCCTCCGCCAGCGTCTCCGCCGAGAAACGGTCGGGGATGCCGTGCTTATGGATCGCGATCAGCGAGAACGAGCGCGGCGCGAACGGATCGCCCAGCCGCTCGACGACGCGCACCGTCACGCGCGGCGGCCGGCCCGCCTTCTCGGCCAGCACAAGATCGCCGGCCTCCGCATCGCCGGCGTCCGAGACGGCGAACTCGCGCCGCTCCTTCTTCTCGACGCCGGTCAGCCAGAGCCGGTCGCCCTCCGCGCGGAGCACGCCCAGCACCTGCTCCGACGACGGCGCCAGCGTCTTCATCGGATGCGCGACCCAGCCCGACCCCGTTTCCTCCGTCCGCGCGAGCACCCGCTCGCCGACGCCCAACGAGCCGCGCTTGCGCTCGCGGACCTTGACCCGCGGCGGCGCCCCTTCCGCTTCCCAGCGCTCCGGCGTCGCCCAAATCGTCCCGTTGTCGTCGACGTCGGTCACCCGCAGCACCGTGACCTTGGGCAACCCACCCATCTTGTGGAACGCGCGGCCGGGCGCCGCGTCGATCAGCCCTTCGTCACTCATGTCCTTGAGCAGCGCCTTGAGCGCGATCCTCTCCTGCGCCGTCAGGCCGAACGCCCGCGCGATCTCCCGCTTGCCCGCAGGGGTGTCGGAGGTCTCGATGAAGTCGAGGATCTGCTGGCGGGTGGGAAGGCCTGCGGCCGCGCGTTTAGGCATCGGCGGGAGATAGGGTCGGCGGAGGCGAAGGTCACCCCGCCCCTGTTCCGCCACCCAACGAAAGCTGGGGTCGCTTACCGAGATCGCACCCGGCCCGAACCGCGCGATCCCAGCTTTCGCTGGGATGACGGAGTGGGTCCAAGCGTTTATCTACGTCCCCCATGCCCGCCCCCCATGACCTCCTCATCGTCGGCGGCGGCGTCAACGGCTGCGCGATCGCGCGAGAAGCGGCGCTGAACGGGCTGTCCGTCCTCCTCGTCGAGCGGGACGACCTGGCGAGCCATACTTCCTCCGCCTCGACCAAGCTCATCCATGGCGGCCTGCGCTACCTCGAACATTACGACTTCCGCCTCGTCGCCCATGCGCTGCGCGAGCGTGAGCGACTGGTCAGGCTGGCGCCGCACATCATCTGCCCCCTCGCCTTCATCCTGCCGCACGAGAACGCGGTGCGCCCCTGGTGGCTCGTCCGGCTGGGCCTGGTCCTCTACGACCGGCTCGGCGGTCGCACCTCGCTCCCCCGGTCGCGCGGGCTGCGGCGGACGGACGCGGCCTATACCGCCCCGCTGAAGGGTTCCGGACGCGGGTTCGTCTATTCGGACGCCTGGGTCGACGACGCGCGCTTCACGCTGCTCATGGCGATGGACGCCGCCGACAACGGCGCCGCGATCCGCACCCGCACCGCGCTGACCAGCGCCCGGCGCGAGGACGGGCTATGGCGCGCGCGCCTGTCGGCCGGCGAGGAGGTCGCCGCCCGCGCGCTGGTCAACGCCGCCGGCCCGTGGATCGACGAACTCCACCAGCGCCTCGGCCACAACGCGTCGGCCGGCGTCCGCCTGGTCAAGGGCAGCCACATCGTTGTGCCGCGCCTCTACGAGGGCGACCACGCCTATATCCTGCAACAGCCCGACCGCCGCATCGTCTTCGCCATCCCCTATCAAGGCGGGACCGCCGTCGGCACCACCGACGTGCCTGTCGAACGGCCGGAGGACGCGGTGATCGACGCCGACGAGATCGCGTATCTTTGCGAAGCCGTGAACCGCCACTTCCGCCGGCAGGTCACGCCCGCCGACGTGACGAGCAGCTGGTCCGGCGTCCGCCCCCTCTACGACGACGGCGCGTCCGAAGCGCGCGAGGTCACGCGCGACTACGTGCTCGAACTCGACGCGAACGGCCCGCCGCTCCTGTCCGTATTCGGCGGCAAGATCACCACTGCCCGCCATCTGGGCGAAGAAGCGCTGGGTAAACTCGCGCCCGCGCTGGGCGCCGAGGTCGAGCCGCTCACGCGCGACCGTCCGCTCCCCGGCGGCGGCTTCGCCCGCCTAGACGACTTCCTGGCGGAGGTCCGCGCCCGTCGTCCCTGGCTGGGCGACGCTCGGGCCGAGCGCATGGCGCGCGCCTATGGCGGACTCATCGATTCGGTGCTGTTGGGCGTCGCCGACGAGGCGGGCATGGGCCGCGACTTCGGCTGCGGCCTCACCGAGGTCGAGCTGCGCTGGATGCGGGATCGCGAATGGGCCCGCTCCGCCGCCGACGCGCTCGACCGCCGCAGCAAGCTAGGACTGCATATGACCGCGGAGCAGCGCGCCGCGGTGCAGGCGTGGTTCGACGCGGAGGCCGGGGCGGAAGCGGCCTAGTAGGCGCGGCCGATCAGAACCCGTTCGACCGCGGGCCGCCCGGTGAACACGCAAGGCCCGTCGCCCGCCGCCTGCTCCACCGGCGCGTTGCGGATCGTCAGCTTCAGCGCCTTCAGCCGCTCGACCACCCCGTCCAGCTCCGCAGCCGTAGGCTTGGCCCAGGCGACCTCCGCCCAGCCCGGGTTGCGCTGCCCTTCGGCGAAGCGCGCCTCGACCCCTGCCCAGTCCGCGACCGGCGCGATGTTCGCCCGCAGCCGCTCGGCCGCTTGGGTGAACAGCGCCGCCTGGATCGCCTCCAACGTCGCCGCCGCTGCGCCCATGAACGCGTCGCGCGCCATGACCGCGCTGTCGAGCTTGCCGTCCTCGCGGTAGAGCGAGTCGCGGCGGATGACGGACACGTTGGCGTTCGCCGTGTCACGCCCGCCTACCTCGAGGATCAGCGGCGCGCCCTTCTTCACCCAGGTCCAGCGCTTCGTCGCCGCCTTGCCGTGCTTCAAGTCGACCAGCGCGCGCACCGGCTCGCCGAAGGCGGACAGCTTCGCCAGCTCGCCCTGCAACGCGCGGCAGTAATCGACGATCGCCTCGTCCTCCGGCTGGTCGCGCAGCATGGGCACGATCACGATCTGCCACGGCGCGATCCGCGGCGGCACGCGCAGGCCGTCATCGTCGCCATGGACCATGATCACGCCGCCGATCATGCGGGTCGAGACGCCCCAGCTGGTCGTGTTCGCCAGCTCCAGCTGCCCGGCCGCGTTCTGGAACCGGATGTTCTGCGCCGACGCGAAGTTCGTGCCGAGGAAGTGGCTGGTGCCGGCCTGGAGCGCCTTGCCGTCCTGCATCATCGCTTCGATGGACCAGGTCTCGACGGCACCGGGGAAGCGTTCGTTCTCCGGCTTCTCGCCCTTGACGACCGGCAGCGCTAGGTCCTGCTCGGCAAGCTCGGCGTAGACGTCGAGCATCCGCCGCGTGTGCTCGCGCGCCTCGTCGGCGCTGGCGTGGGCGGTATGCCCTTCCTGCCACAGGAACTCGCTGGTCCGCAGGAACATGCGCGTGCGCATCTCCCAGCGGACCACGTTGGCCCATTGGTTGATCTTGACCGGCAGGTCGCGCCACGACTGGATCCAGCGGGCGAAAGCGGCGCCGATCACCGTCTCAGAGGTCGGCCGCACGACCAGCGGCTCCTCCAGCTTCGCATCCGGATCGGGCACGAGTCCGCCCTTGCCGTCGCCGATCAGCCGGTGGTGCGTGACCACGGCCATCTCCTTGGCGAAGCCCTCGACGTGCTCCGCCTCCTTCTCGAAATAGGAGAGCGGGATGAACAGCGGGAAATAGCAGTTGTCGTGCCCCGTCGCCTTGATCCGGTCGTCGAGCAGCCGCTGGATCCGCTCCCAGATGCCCCAGCCCCAAGGCCGGATCACCATGCAGCCGCGCACGCCCGACTCCTCGGCCAGATCGGCCTCCGAGATGACGGCCTGGTACCAGGCGGCGAAATCCTGTTCGCGGGTGACGGGGAGCGCGTGTTTGATGGGCATGGGACGCGCGGATAGCGGCTCCGCCCGCCGGACGCGAGGGGTAGGATGGCGGGACGGGGCTGGCTAAGCGCCGCCCGTGCCCTCCGACCGTCTCGCCCTCGCCGTCACGCTGCGGCTGATCTCCGTCGCGCTGTTCGGCACGATGAACGCGGTCATCAAGCTCGCCGAGGCGGCGGGCGCGGATCTGGTCGAGATCCTCTTCTTCCGCCAGTTCGGCGCGGCGCTGCTCATCACGGGCGTGATCGCCGCCGGGCCGGGCCTGAGGAGCGTGCGGTCCGAGAGGATGGGGTCGCACCTGCTCCGCGCCGCGGTCGGCCTCGCGGCGATGGCCTGCTTCTTCACCGCGATCATGGCGCTGCCCTTAGCGGAGTCGACCGCGATCGGCTTCACCATCCCGATCTTCGCCACCGCGCTGGGCGCGCTGCTGTTGAAGGAGCCGACCGGCGTCTGGCGTTGGGGCGCGGTGTTAGCGGGGTTCGCGGGCGTGCTGGTCGTGACGCAGCCGGGCAGCAGCCACATCCCGCTCTGGGCCGCGGGCGTCGCGCTCACGGGCTGCATGCTGACGGCGTTCGTCTCGATCCTGCTGCGCTCGATGAGCCGGACCGAGTCGACGGGGACCACAGTGTTCTGGTTCTCCGTCCTGTCGCTCCCCCCGCTGGCGCTCCTGTACCTGCCCGGCATGGAGGCGCACCCGCCGATGACCTGGGCCTATCTTCTCGGCATCGGTTTCCTCGGCGGCGCGGCGCAGTTCGCGATGACGGGCTCGCTCCGCCATGGTCCCGTGTCGGTCGTCGTGCCGATGGACTATTCAAGCCTGCTCTACGCGACGCTGCTCGGCTGGTTGCTGTTGGACGCGCTTCCCGCCCCCGCCACCTGGGCGGGAGCGCCGATCATCATCGCGAGCGGCCTCGTCATCGTCTGGCGCGAGCAGGTCCGTCGCCGCGCGGAGACGCGTCAGGCGACGGGAGACCCCGGCTAGCCGCTTGCGGGCGCGCGGACGCTCCGTCACGTTCGCGGGATGCGCTACCTCGCCCCGCTCGCCCTCGTCGCCGCCGCCCCCGTTCCGGCCGAGGACGCGAAGTTCGCCGCCATCTGGCAGGCCGAATGGAAGCAGCGCGTCGCCGAGCACCTGGCCGACGAGGACCCGGACGCCGTCTCCGCCCACCTCGCCGACGTTTCACCGCAAGCGCACCTCCGGCGCGAGGCGCGCTGGACGGCGGTGCTGCGCCAGCTCGACGGCGTCGACCAGGCGAAGCTGTCGCTCCAGGGCCTGATCGACTTCCAGGTCTACCGGAACCAGATCGCGACCTTGCTCGACGAGGAGCGGTTCCGCGAATGGGAGAAGCCGCTCAACGGCGACTCCGCCTTCTGGGGCGACCTCCAGTTCCCCGCACGCGGAAGTTTCGCCCGGGGCGAGCCCGACTACCGCGCCTATCTGTCGCAACTGTCCGA
>DASVSW010000356.1:0-5863 GCA_036387895.1 Sphingomonas sp. | reverse complement strand
GACCCGCGACCGCGGGTCGTGGACCGCTCAAGCGTTCGCCAGTCCTCCCCCTCCACCGCTGCGCGGTCCCCCTCCCCCTGGCGGGGGAGGAACATCTCAGATCACGTATTCGACCGACTTCATCTGCGCGACGTCCGCGCGCACCGCGCCGCGCTTGGCGACCATGCGCGCGTAGAGGCGGGCGACCGTGCTCGATCCGGCGGTCTTGCACCAGGCGGGCACCGCGGCGTGGAGCAGGCAGCCCAGCCCGCCCAAGACCATCTCCAGGCCGAACCGCCCCGCGACGCGCGCGTGCTCCGTGTAGGACTCGCCTACCTCGTCCGGGTGATCCAGGAACAGCTTGCGGAACATGGACGCGCCTCCTTCGCGGAAGCCCCGAGCCTAGCGCCCCGCCAGCGCCCGCACCATCCCTTCCGCGAGCAGGCTCAACGTATCATCGCGTGCGCCCATGACGACGATCCGGTCGCCCGGCCGCGCCGCCGCGACCAGCAGCTCGGCCGCGTGGCTTCGGTCGGCGACGTGGCGCGCGTCGCGCCCGGACGCCGCGACCTGCGCCACCACGTCCTCGCTGCCCACCTCGCGCGACACGGTGCCGCCCTGGTAGACGGGGTCGGGCATGACCAGCACGTCGCCCTCGCGCATCCGCCCCGCGAAGGTCGCCGCCAGCTCGCGTCCCATCAGCTTCAGTGGCCCGAACCCGTGCGGCTGGAACAGAGCCAGCACCCGCCCCGGAAAAGCGTGCAGCGCGTCGAGCGTCGCGGCGATCTTGTCGGGGTTATGCCCGAAATCGTCGATCACGGCGACGCCGCCCGCCTCGCCGACCAGCTCCATCCGCCGCCGGAGCCCGGCGAACCCGTCGATCGCGCGCGCGGCGTCCGCGAGCGGCACGCCCGCCGCCTCCGCCGCGCCCAGCGCGGCGAGCGCGTTCGAGACGTTGTGCCGGCCAGGCACGTTCAACGCCACGGGAAGGACCGCGCCGTCGGCGTGCAGCTCGAACCGCACGCCGTACGGCGCCGCCCTCAGGGCGCGCGCCGACAGGTTCGCCTCGCCCTCGACCGAGAAGGTCCGCACGTTCGGAAGGCCGGACGCCAACGCCGCGGCGTCCGCGTCGTCGGCGTTCGCCACCACCACCGCCGCTTTGCGGGCAAAGTCGCCGAACAGCGTCCGGAGCTCGTCCAGGCTCTTATGGTCGAGGCTGACGTTGTTCAGCACCGCGATCCGCGGCCGGTACAGCGCGATCGACCCGTCGCTCTCGTCCACTTCGCTGACGAACGCGTCCCCGCCGCCCACCAGCGCGCTCGCGAACGGGGCGTGCGCCGTGGCGAAGTTCTTCATCACCGCGCCGTTCATCACCGTCGGATCGCGGCCGCAGGCGTGGAGGATCCAGGCGATCATCCCCGTGACCGTCGACTTGCCGCTCGTCCCCGCGACCCCGATGGGCAGCGCGCTGTCGTTGAACAGCCGCGCCAGCATCTCGGCGCGCGTCGCGCGCGGGCAGCCCAGCTCGCGCGCTCGGACGATGTCGGGCACCGTCTCCTCCACCGCCGCGGAGGCCACCACCAGCTGCTCAGCGGACGCGATCCCCGACCCGTTCTGCGGATGGAGCGCCACGCCCAGCCGCTTCAGCGCGTCGAACTTGGCCGGCACGCGTCCCTGGTCGAGCGCCCGGTCCGAGCCCGACACCTCCACGCCCCGCGCGCGGAGGATCATGGCCAGCGGCATCATCCCCGACCCGCCGATCCCGACGAAGAAAGCCTTGTCCTGAAGCATGGCGCGGGGCGGTAAAGCGGGCGGGGAGAGGGGGCAAGCCATGCGCGGCTCCACGCCCCGTCACCCCCGCTTTCAGCCGGATGACCTCCTCGCGCCTTCGCGCGATCGTGAACATATCCCGCTCCGCGCGGAAACGCTGGGCGTACCGCCCCATCCGGACCCGCCGACCTCGACACCCCGTCCGACCCCGCTACAACCCGACCCGCCCATGAAGATCGCCGTCGTCGCCCCCGCCCGACCCATCGACCCGCTCGTCGCCTCGCGCGTCGCCGCCTTCGCCGCGATCACGCATCCGGAGGTCGACCTCGTCGTCCATCCGCAATGCTTCGGGTCGGACGGCCATTTCGCCGGCCCCGACGCGGCGCGCGCGGCCGCGTTCCTGGAGGTCGCGAACGACTCCAGCGTCGACGCCGTCTGGTTCGCGCGCGGCGGCTACGGCTCGAACCGCATCCTGGCGGACGCGATCCCCCGGCTCGGCCCCGCCGCCCGCGACAAGGCGTATCTCGGCTATTCCGACATGGGGTTCCTCTTGGGCGCGCTCTACGCCCGGCGCATCGGCCGCCCGGCGCACGGCCCTATGGCGATCGACGTCAACCGCGAAGGCGGCGACCGGACGGTCGCGCGCGCGCTCGGCTGGCTGGCGCGGCGCGATCGCCAGGGGTTAGAGCCGGGGCTGGCCGGCCGCCCCGCCGTCGCGTTCAACCTGACCATCCTTGGCGCGCTCGTCGGCACGCCCTGGCTCCCCGACCTGGCGGACCACGTCCTGCTGCTCGAAGAGGTGTCCGAGCCGCTCTACCGGATCGACCGCACGCTGTTCCAGCTGGCGCACGCCACCCAGCTCAAAGGGCTGGCGGGGGTGCGGCTGGGCGCGGTGACCGACGTCCAGTCGAACGACCCGCCCTGGACCGAGACGCCCGAGGCCATGGTCACGCGCTGGTGCCGCGAGATGGGCGTCCCTTATCTCGGCCCGGCGGAGGTCGGCCACACCCAGGCCAACCGCGTGGTGCCGTTCGGCATCGCCTGAAGGCCCGAAAGGCGCTGTCCTACACGCGCCGGATATGGTCCAAGCCGCGCGATGCGTCCTAAACCTCCGACCTCCTCGCCATCGCGGACCGGCGCGGCCCCGCGCGGAAGCGCGATCACGCCTATACCTCCGTTAACTTGTTCAGCTTCGAGTCCCCCGAAGTTGACGGAAAACGGGTTCGTACCGGTTCAACGTCGTCAACTTCGGCCCCGTGACCTCGACCCCGGCCTTGGCTATACGACGCATCCCGGCCTCGTCGCCGGACCGCTCCAGATCCGAAGAGACGCGCTTCCATGACCGCCATGTTTCGCATCACGTTGCCCGACGGTTCCGCTCGCGAGGTGGCGCCCGGCACCACTCCCGCGGACGTCGCCGCCGCGATCGGGCCGGGTCTGGCGAAGGCGGCGCTGGCGGCGCGCGTCAACGGCGAGGTGCGCGACCTCAACCGTCCGCTCGAAGGCGACGCGGAGCTCGCGCTGATCACGGCCAAGGACGAGGCCGACGCGCTCGAGCTCGCGCGCCACGACTACGCCCATGTCATGGCGGAGGCGGTGCAGCACCTGTTCCCGGGCACGGAGATCACCTTCGGCCCCGCGACGGAGGACGGCTTCTACTACGACTTCGCGCCCAAGGACCGGCCCTTCACCGAGGAGGACCTGCCCGCGATCGAGGCCGAGATGCGCCGCATCATCGCGCGGAACGAGCCCTTCACCCGCGAGGTCTGGACGCGCCGGCAGCTGATCGACCGCTGGACGGCGCAGGGCGAGCGCTTCAAGGCCGAATGGGCCGCCGAGCTTCCCGAAGGCGAAGAGCTGACGATCTACCGTCAGGGAGAGTGGCTCGACATGTGCCGCGGGCCGCACATGCCGTCCACGGGCCGCCTCGCTCCCGACGCCTTCAAGCTGACGCGCGTCTCGGGCGCGTACTGGCGCGGCGACCAGAAGAACGCGATGCTCAGCCGCATCTACGGCACCGGCTGGCTGTCGAAGAAGCAGCTCGACCAGCACCTCCACATGCTGGAGGAAGCGGCCAAGCGCGACCACCGCAAGCTGGCGCAGGAGATGGACCTGTTCCACCTCCAGCAGGAAGCGCAGGGCTCGGTCTTCTGGCACCCCAAGGGCTATCTGATCTGGCGCGAGCTCGAGGCGTATCTGCGCCGTCGTCTCGACGTCGGCGGCTATCGCGAGGTCAAGACGCCCCAGCTGATGGACGCCCGCCAGTGGGAGCAGTCCGGCCACTGGGGCAAGTACCGCGAGAACATGTTCGTCGTCCCCGACGAAATCCCGTCCGGCGAGGACGACGCCCCCGTCCTGTCGGGCAAGGCCGACCTGATGGCGCTGAAGCCGATGAATTGCCCGGCGCACGTCCTCATCTTCCGCCAGGGCATCAAGTCCTACCGCGACCTGCCCATCCGCATGTCGGAATACGGCTGCTGCCACCGCAACGAGCCGCACGGCGCGCTCCACGGCCTGATGCGCGTGCGCCAGTTCACGCAGGACGACGCGCACATCTTCTGCCGGCAGGACCAGCTCGTCGAGGAGGTCAGCCTGTTCTGCGACCTCTTGGACCGCGTCTACAAGGACCTCGGCTTCGAGAAATACGCGATCAAGCTCGCCTTACGGCCCGAGAAGCGCTTCGGCACCGACGAGATGTGGGACTGGTCGGAGCAGTCGTTGCGCGACGCGGTCAGGGCGACGGGCCGCGACACGCCCGAATTCGGCTGGGAGGAGCTGCCGGGCGAGGGGGCCTTCTACGCGCCCAAGCTCGAATTCCACCTGACCGACGCGATCGGCCGGACGTGGCAGGTCGGCACCATCCAGACCGACACGGTGCTGCCCGAGCGCCTCGACGCCAGTTACGTCGGCGAGGACGGCGAGCGCCATCGCCCGATCATGCTCCACCGCGCGATCTTCGGCTCGTTCGAACGCTTCATCGGCATCCTGATCGAGCATTACGCCGGCAGGTTCCCGACCTGGCTGGCGCCCGTGCAGGCGGTGGTCGCGACCATCGTGTCGGACGCCGACGACTACGCCCGCGAGGTCGTGGACAAGCTCCGCGCCGCGGGGATCCGCGTCGAAAGCGACCTCCGCAACGAGAAGATCAACTACAAGGTCCGCGAGCACAGCCTCGCCAAGGTCCCGAACCTCCTCGTCCTCGGCAAGCGCGAGGCGGAGGAGCGCACGGTCGCGCTCCGTCGTCTAGGGAGCCAGGGGCAGGAGTTCGTGGAACTCGATGCGCTGATCGAGCGGTTACGCGCCGAAGCGACCCCGCCGGACCTTTCCCGTTAAGCCGTAAACGACTATATAGACGGTGCCGAACCACCAGGAGAAATACTCATACGTCCTCCCATGATGCGCCGTCCGAACCAGGCGCCGCCGATGAACGGTCCTCGTTTCAACGAGTGGATCCAGAGCCCCAAGGTCCGCGTGATCGACCATGAGGGCGAGAATCTCGGCGTGATGTACACGCGCGAAGCGATGGCGCAGGCGCAGGAGCTGGGGCTCGACCTCGTCGAAGTGTCGCCCAACGCCGACCCGCCCGTCGCCAAGTTCCTGGACGTCGGCAAGTTCAAGTACGAAGCCCAGAAGAAGGCCAACCTCGCCCGGAAGTCGCAGAAGACGCAGGAGATCAAGGAGATCAAGATGCGTCCGAACATCGACGACCACGACTATGACACCAAGATGAAGAAGGTGGAGGAGTTCATCGGCGAGGGCGACAAGGTGAAGGTCACCATGCGCTTTCGCGGCCGCGAACTGTCGCACGGGCAGCTTGGCATGGCGGTGCTTCAACGGGTAGCCGAACAGGTGGCGGAGGTCGCCAAGGTCGAGGCCTATCCGCGCATGGAAGGCCGCCAGATGCTGATGGTGCTCGCGCCCAAGTAGGGGGGCCGCGCACGGCGCCTAGCCGGTGTGACTGTTGGGCGACACTCTCGGTCGAAAACCCGCACCGGCTACACAAATCCGTAGACGCACGCCTCCGTACGGCTCTACTCCTATACGATACTCATAATTCTAAAAAGTATTGTCCGGAGAGAGATGCCCATGCGTGCCGCCGCATTCCTGTTGTCCG
>DASVSW010000355.1:0-7584 GCA_036387895.1 Sphingomonas sp. | reverse complement strand
GCGGGTGCGGGCAGCGCGCCCGTTACCTCGTCGCGGAGCGCGCGAGCGGCGGCCTCGCCGGAGTCCTGCCGCTCACCGAGATCCGGTCGAAGCTGTTCGGCCGGGCGCTGGTCTCGACCGGGTTCGGCGTCGAAGGCGGCGTGCTGGGCGACGCGGTCGAGCCGCTGGCGGACGCGGCTTGGTCGCTCGCCGGCCGGCTGGGCGCACCCGAGGTCGAGCTGCGCGGCGGCGTCCCGCCTCGGGGCTGGACGGTCGAGGACGGCCAGCATCTCGGCTTCGCTCGCTCACTAGCTAAGGACGACCACGCCGAGCTCCTCGCCATCCCGCGCAAGCAGCGCGCCGAGGTGCGCAAAGCGTTCGCCAACGATCTGGACGTGGCGGTCGGGCGCGACGCCGCGGCGCTCGCGGAGCATCACCGCGTCTACGCCGAATCGGTGCGCAACCTCGGCACCCCCGTTTTTCCCGCGGCGCTGTGCCGCGGCGCCGTCGAGGCGCTCGACGCCGACGTGCTGACCGTCCGCCATCGGGGCAGGGCGGTCGCGAGCGTGCTCAGCCTTTACGCGAACGGAACCGTCTATCCCTACTGGGGTGGGGGCACGGCGGCGGCGCGGGGCTTACGCGCCAACGACCGGATGTACTTCGCGCTGATGGCGCACGCCCGCGCGCGGGGCTGCACGCGTTTCGACTTCGGCCGATCCAAGGTTAGCTCCGGCCCGGCGGCCTTCAAGAAGAACTGGGGCTTCGAACCGACACCGCTCGCCTATGCCCGGCGGAGCGACGGCCCGGCGCGGAGCGTCAGTCCGGTCGACCCCAAGTACCGGCTGATGGTGCGGACCTGGAAGAAGCTGCCGCTGCCTGTCGCGAATCTGATCGGACCGTGGATCGCGCGGGGACTGGGGTGAGGAACCTCCTGTTCCTGGCGCATCGCGCGCCCTTTCCGCCGGATCGGGGCGACAAGATCCGGAGCTGGCACATCCTGCGCCATCTGGCGGAGCGGGCGCGGGTCCATCTCGTCGCGTTCGGCGAGAGCGAGGCGGACGCCGCGCCGCCGCCGGAGCTCGCCCGCCGTTTGGCGTCATGGCGCATCGTGCCGCGGGTCAAGTCGCGCGCCCGAGCGGCGGCGGAGGCGCTGGCGACGGGCCGGCCGTTGTCGCTGACCGCGTTCGCCGACCGCCGCTTCGCCGCCGCCGTGGCCAAGGCGCGCGTGGCCGAGCGGATCGACGCGACGTACCTCTTCTCCGGTCAGATGGCGCAGTATTCCGGGCCGGAGCCGACGGTCATGGATTTCGTCGACATGGACTCCGCCAAGTTCGCCGCGCTCGCCGAGCGGGCGGGCGGGCCGGAACGCTGGATGCTGCGGCGGGAGGCGAGGCTGCTCGGGCGCTACGAGCGCGAGGTCGCGGTGCGCGTCGAGGCGAGCTTGTTCGTCAGCGAAGCGGAGGCGGCGCTGTTCCGATCCGCGGGCGCGCCCGGCCGCGTGATGGCCGTCGAGAACGGCATCGACGGCGCCTTCTTCGATCCCGCGGCCGACTTCGCGCGGCGAGACGAGCCGGGGCCGCTCCTCGTCTTCACCGGGCAGATGGACTACCGGCCGAATGTGGACGCGGTCGCCTGGTTCGCCGAGCGCGCACTGCCCGCGATCCGCCGGCGTCACCCGGATACGCGCTTCGCGATCGTCGGCCGCGCGCCGACGCCGCAGGTCCGCGCGCTGGCGCGGCTGCCGGGCGTGGTCGTCACGGGCGCCGTCGACGACGTCAGGCCGTGGCTCGCCGCGGCGGACGCGGCGGTGGCACCGCTCCAGCTGGCGCGCGGAGTCCAGAACAAGGTGCTGGAGGCGATGGCGATGGCGCGGCCCGTGGTGGCGACGCCGGCCGCGGCGGAGGGCATCGACCATGGCGGGACGATCCGCGTCTCCGACGATCCGGGAGAGACGGTGATCACGCTGCTGGGCGACCGCGCCGGCGCCGAAGCGCTCGGCCGGGCGGCGCGCGCGCGGGTGCTGGCGCGCTACGACTGGCCCGCGCGGCTCCGGCCCTTGGACGACCTGCTCGGGCTGGGCGAGGCGCGCGCCCGCGTCGCCGCGTGACGGCGGCGTTCCCCGCCGAGGCGTTCGCCGGGCCGAGCGCTTGGCGTCGTCACGGGCTCGCGCTTGGCCTAGCATGGGCGGCGCTGCTGATCCTGTTCCAGCGCGACGCGGCCGACATGGCGCGGATCTGGTGGACCAGCACGACCTACGGTCATTGCCTGTTCGTCCTGCCGGTCGTCGCCTGGCTCGTCCGGCAGCGGCGCGCGGAGCTGGCGCGGCTGACGCCCGTCGCCTGGTGGCCGGGGCTGCTGATCGTCGCGGCGGGCGGCATGGCCTGGCTGCTAGGCGAGGCGGGCGGGGTCGCGCTGGCGCGGCACCTGGGGCTGGTCGTGACGGGGCAAGGGGCCGTCGTCGCGCTGCTCGGGATCCAGGTCGCGCGCGGACTGCTCTTCCCGCTCGGCTACGCGCTCTTCGCCGTGCCGTTCGGCCAGGAGCTGGAGCCGCCGCTGCAGCAGGCGACCGTCGCGATCGTGATGCCCTTGCTCGATCTGGTCGGCGTGCCCGCGACGACCGACGGCGTCCTCATCCACGCCGGCCGCTACTGGTTCGAGGTGGCCGAAGCGTGCTCGGGGTCGAAGTTCGTGCTCGCCATGCTCGCGTTCGGCGTGCTGGTCGCGGGCACCTGCTTCTGGTCGGGGCGGCGGCGGGCGGTCTTCCTCCTCGCCTGCGTCGTCGTGCCGGTGCTCGCCAACGGCGTGCGCGCGTTCGGGACGATCTGGGCGGCCGACCTGACATCCGTCGAGAAAGCGGCGGGGCTCGACCATATCGTCTACGGCTGGGCCTTCTTCGCGCTGGTGATGGCGGGGGTGCTGGCGCTGGCGTGGCGCTGGTTCGACCGCTCGCCCGACGATCCCGCCTTCGATCCCGCCCGGCTGCCATCGCCACGGGGCCGCCTGCTCGACCTCGCGCCCGCCTTGCTGCTGACGCTCGCGGTCGCGTCGGCGGGTCCGGCCTGGGCCGCCGTCGCCGGCGGTCGCGCGGCGGCGCTACCCGCACGGCTATACCTGCCGGAGGTCGTCGGCTGGCGCCGCGCTCCGCTCAGCGTCGCCGCCGGCTGGGAGCCGCATCATCCCGCCGCCGACCACCGACTGTTCGGACGTTATGCGAGCGGAGACAGTCAAGTCGTTGATCTGGCGCTCGCCGCCTACGCCACCCCCGCCGAGGGCCGCGAGCCGATCGCGTTCGGCGTCGGCGTGCTGCGCGAGGACGACCGCTGGGTCCGCGTCGCCGACGCCGCCCCGATCGCGGGCGGATCGACGGTGCGGATCACTGCGACCGCGCCAGACGGCTCGCCGGTGGAGCGGACGGTCGTCACATGGTACCGGCTGGGCGACGTGACCACCGCCGACCCCCGCCTCGTCAAGCTCCGCGCCGCCCATGCCCGCCTTCTCGGCCGGGCGCAGGCCGCGACGGCGATCCACCTGTCCGCCGAGGGGCCGCGTGCGCGCGCGGCGATCGAGCGGTTCCTCTCCGATCTGGGATCGCTAGACCGGGCGGTCGACCGCGTGCTGGACGCGCGCTGATGTGCGGCATCGCGGGCGTGTTCCACCCAGGCACGCCGAAACCCGTCGACCCCGCGCGCATCGGCCAGATGATCGCCGCGCTCGCGCATCGCGGCCCTGATGGCGACGGCGTGTGGACCGCGCCCGGCGTCGGCTTCGGCCATCGCCGCCTGTCGATCATCGACCTCGAAGGCTCGCCGCAACCCATGTCGGACGGCGCGCTGACGGTCGTGTTCAACGGTGAGATCTACAACTTCGCCGAGCTCCGCGCCGAGCTGCGGGCGGGCGGAGCGCGCTTCCGGACCGAGGGCGACACCGAGGTGCTGCTCCACGGCTGGCGCGCCTGGGGGCCGGCGATGCTCGACCGGCTGAACGGGATGTTCGCTTTCGCGCTCCACGACGACGACGCCAAGGCGCTGTTCCTGGCGCGCGACCGGGTCGGCGTGAAGCCGCTCCACTACGCCACGCTGCCCGACGGGTCGCTGGCGTTCGCGTCGGAGCTCAAGGGCTTTCTGGCCCATCCTCTTCTCCGGCGAGAGGTGAGCCTGCACGCCGTCGAGGATTATCTGGGGCTGGGCTACGTCCCCGACGACGCCTGCCTCGTCGCCGGCGTCCGCAAGCTGCCGGCCGGATCGTTCCTCCTCGTCGAGCGCGGAAAGCCGGTGCCGGAGCCGCGCCGCTGGTGGGACATCGACTTCTCCAACCGCGCGACCGGATCGGCGGCGGCGCTTGGCGAAGAGCTGGTCGACCGCATGCGCGCCGCGGTGCGCAGCCGCATGGTCGCCGACGTGCCGCTGGGCGCGTTCCTGTCGGGCGGCGTGGACAGCTCGGCGGTCGTGGCGCTGATGGCGGAGGCGTCCGCCCAAGCCGTCCGCACCTGCACCATCGGCTTCGACGAAGCGGGCCATGACGAGCGCGCGCACGCCGACGCGGTCGCCGACCGCTTCCGCACCGACCACCGCTCCCGCGTCGTCCGGCCCGACGACTTCGCGCTCCTGGACACGCTCGTCCACCACTTCGACGAACCCTTCGCCGACGCGTCGGCACTGGCGACGTATCAGGTGTCGGCGCTCGCCCGCGAGAGCGTCACGGTGGCGCTGTCGGGCGACGGCGCGGACGAGGCGCTGGCCGGGTATCGCCGTTACCGGTTCCACCACGCTGAGGAGCGGGTGCGCGGCCTCGTCCCCGCCGATCTGCGCCGCGACCTGTTCGGAACGCTCGGGCGCCACTATCCGAAGGCCGATTGGGCGCCGCGCCCGTTCCGCGCCAAGTCGACGCTGCTGGCGTTGGCGGCGACCGGCGAGGAAGGTTACGCCCGCGCCGTCGGCGTGACGACGCCCGAGCTGCGGGCGCGGCTGTTCAGCGAGGGCGCCCGGCGCGCGCTCGGCGGGCACCGCGCCGAGGACCGCTATGTCCGGACGATGCGGGGGGCGCCCGGCCGCGACGCGCTCGACCGCGCGCAATACGCCGACATCAAGCATTGGCTGCCGGGCGACATCCTGACCAAGGTCGACCGCACCAGCATGGCCGTCTCGCTCGAGGCGCGCGAGCCGCTGCTCGACCATCGTCTGCTCGAGTTCTGCGCGACGCTGCCCGTCGGGCTGCGCCTGAAGCGCGGGCAGGGCAAATGGCTGATGAAGCGGAGCCTAGAGCGCTATCTGCCGCGCGAGATCCTCTATCGGCCCAAGATGGGTTTCGTCACCCCGATCAGCGCCTGGTTCCGCGGCCCCCTGGCGGGCGAAGCCGCGGCGCTGGCCGCCTCGCGCACGCTGGAGCAGACCGGCTGGTTCGACTTGGTGGCGCTGGCGACGCTCGCCGCGGACCACCGCGCCGGCCGCGCCGAGCATGGGCGGACGCTTTGGCAGTTCCTGATGCTCGAACGGAGCCTCAAGCGGCTGTTCGGCTGAGCGCGACGGGAACATCGACGGCCGGCGTCGCTTTCTCCCTCGAACGGGCCGTCCCGCCCGCCAGCACCAGGATCCCGCTCATGCCCAGCTCCGCCAACGGCTATGCCGCGCAGTCCGCCGACACGCCGCTCGCGCCCTTCGACTTCCAACGCCGCGATCCCGGACCGCGCGACGTCGCGCTCGACATCCTGTTCTGCGGGGTCTGCCACTCCGACCTCCACACCGCGCGCGGCGAGTGGGACGGGACGGTCTACCCCTGCGTCCCCGGTCACGAGATCGTGGGCCGCGTCACCGCGGTCGGCGCGGAGGTGCAGCGGTTCAGCGAAGGCCAGATCGTCGGCGTCGGCTGCATGGTCGATTCGTGTCGCGAATGCCCGTCCTGCCGCGACGGCGAGGAGCAGTATTGCACCGGCTCCGGCTTCGTCGGAACCTATAACGGTCCCGACCCGGCGATGGGCGGCCACACCTTCGGCGGCTATTCCGACCATCTCGTCGTCGATCAGGATTTCGTCCTCTCGATCGGCCATGACGACGCGGATTTGGCGGGCGTGGCGCCGCTGCTCTGCGCCGGCATCACCACCTACTCGCCGCTGCGCCACTGGAAGGTCGGACCCGGCCAGAAGGTCGGCGTCGTAGGCCTGGGCGGCCTCGGCCACATGGGCGTGAAGATCGCGGCGGCGATGGGCGCGGAGGTGGTGGTCTTCACCACCTCGCCCGACAAGCGCGACGATGCGCTGGCGCTGGGCGCGGTCGACGTGGTCGTGTCGCGCGACGCGGAGCGCATGGCGGCGCAGGAGGGGACGTTCGACTTCATCCTCAACACGGTCGCCGCCCCGCTCGACCTCGATCCCTACCTCGCGGCGCTGAAGCGCGACGGGACCATGGTGCTGGTCGGCGTGCCGGCCGAGCCGCACCGGTCGCCGTCCGTCGGCAACCTCGTCTTCCGCCGACGCGCGCTGGCGGGCTCGCTCATCGGCGGCGTCCGCGAGACGCAGGAGATGCTCGACTTCTGCCGCGAGCACGGGATCACCGCGGACATCGAGACGATCCGCATCGACGAGATCAAAGAGGCTTACGACCGTATGGTGCGAAGCGATGTGAAGTACCGCTTCGTGATAGACATGGCGACGCTGAAGCAGACGGGCTGAGTACGTACCGGGATCGGGTGAGGGGACCTTAACCACGCCCGGGCCATGAAGGCCCCATGCTCGCCCCAGCCATCATCCCGGTCGACACCCGTTGGCGCCTGCCGGTCTGGGCCCCGCTCGCGCCCGCCTTCGCATTGCTGCTTGCGTTTCAGCTGATCTCCCCCCTCGGCTATGTCGGCGGCGGCGCCGACGACTGGCGCTATCTGGAGGCGGCGCGTTGTCTGGCGCGCGAGGGCTATTGCACGCCGGAGACCCATTGGGCGGCGCGCTGGCCTCTCGTCGCACCCCTCGCCCTAACTCTCCGCCTGTTCGGCGACGGCGTCGTGCAGGCGTCGCTCGCGCCGGCGCTCTACGGCCTGACGGCTCTCGCGGCCTATCAGGCGATCGTCGCACGCATCTGGGACGTCCGGGTCGCGGCGGTGGCGGGCGTCGCGCTCGTCTGCACCGCCGCTTTCTCCCGGCCGCTGTTCCAGCCCGCTGTCGACGTACCGGAGTTCGCGCTTTTGGCGCTCGCGGTGTGGCTCGCCGAGCGGAATCGGCGGACCGGCGGCGCCGGGTCGGCGCTCCTCGCCGGCGCCTGCTTCGGCGCGGCGCTGTTCGCGCGCATGGCTGGCGTGGTGTTCATCCCGTTCCTGCTGCTTCTCGTCGTCGCCAGACCGGACTGGCGTCGCACGGCGCTCCTCGGGTTCGCGGGCGCGGGCGCGATCCTGACCGCGGACGCGTTGATCCATCTCGCGATTGAGGGGGACGCACTGCTGTCATGGCGGCTGGCCCTGTCGCACACCAGTCTCCCGTCGAGCGAGCTGGGGTCCAGCGTCGACACGAGCCGGAGCCCCATCCTCAATCCCGATTATATCGGCGGCTGGCGACCGGCGTCGGGCATAGCCGCGCATTGGCTGCTCCAGGGCCCGGTGAACCTGTTCATGAACCCGAAGATCGGC
>DASVSW010000354.1:0-1578 GCA_036387895.1 Sphingomonas sp. | reverse complement strand
GCCGAGGTGCACCAGCGCGACCCGCTGCCGCGCCCCTATGTGCTGAAGCCCGTCAACGAGGGATCGTCGGTCGGCGTCGCGATCGTGACCGAAGAAGGCAATTACGGCAACCCGATAGCGCCGGACGTGAAGGGCCCGTGGCAGGAGTTCGACGAGCTGCTGGCGGAGCCGTACATCCGCGGTCGCGAGCTGACGACCGCCGTCCTGGGCGACCGCGCGCTGGGCGTCACCGAACTGCGACCGAAATCGGGCTGGTACGATTACGACGCGAAATACACCGACGGGATGACCGAGCACGTCTTCCCCGCGCGGATCCCCGACGGCGTGGCGGACGCCTGCAAGGCGATCGCGGTCGAGGCGCATCGTCTGCTCGGGTGCCGGGGCGCCAGCCGGGCCGATTTCCGCTGGGACGACGGACAAGGCGTCGACGGCCTGTTCCTGCTCGAGGTGAACACGCAGCCCGGCATGACGCCGCTGTCGCTGGTGCCCGAACAGGCGCAGCGCACGGGCATGAGCTACGCCGAACTGGTCCAGTGGATCGTGGACGAAGCATTGGAGGAGGCACGGTGAGCCGGACCATCAAGCGCGGTCCGCCGCCCAAGCGGTCGGCCAAGCGCGCGCCCAAGAAGCAGCCGCCGCTCGACCGCCTGCTCGCGAAGCTGCCCTTCAGCCCGGAGGCGCTGGCGAAGGCGGCGACCTGGACGATCATGGGCATGGTCGGCGCGGGCGCGCTGGCGGCGGCGTCCTGGGCCGGGGTGCCGGCGATGATCGGCGCGGAGCTGGCGGAGGGCGCCGGACAGGCGGGCCTGCGCGTCGAGCGGATCGAGATCACCGGGCTGAAGCGCATGGACCGCATGTCGGTCTACGCCGTCGCGTTGGAGCAGGAGTCGCGCGCGATGCCGCTCGTCGACCTCGACGCCACGCGCGAGAAGCTTCTCCGTTACGGCTGGATCGCGGACGCGCGCGTGTCGCGCCGCCTGCCCAACACGCTGCTGGTCGACATCGTCGAGCGCGAGCCCGCCGCCGTGTGGCAGGACAACGGCCAGCTGACGCTGATCGACGCCGAAGGCGTGCTGCTGGAGCCGGTGGACGCCGCGAACGTGCCCGACCTTCCGCTGCGGATCGGGCCCGGCGCCGACCGGCAGGAGCGCGGCTATCAAGCGTTGATGGCGGCGGCCCCCGCGCTGCGCCCCAAGGTGCGCGCGGCGGCGTGGGTCGGCAACCGCCGTTGGGACCTGACCTTCCGGTCGGGCGAGGTGCTGGCGCTGCCCGAGGAGGGCGCGGACCGCGCGATCGTGAAGTTCGCCGAGCTGGACGCCGGGCAGCGTCTGCTGGGCAAGGGATGGAAGCGGTTCGACATGCGCGACCCGGCCAAGCTGGTCGCGCGCAAGCCGGGCGCGGACGAACGGGCGATCGCCGAACCGTCGGGGGACGGGTCGGGCGAGGGGGCGGATAGCGGGCCGAGGCCGATCATGGTCGCGGCGCAGGCGACGAACGGGGAGGGTTGAAGATGGCCAAGGCGGCGCCCGAGGGGCTGATCACGGCGTTGGACATCGGATCGTCCAAAGTCTCGGCGAT
>DASVSW010000353.1:0-5707 GCA_036387895.1 Sphingomonas sp. | reverse complement strand
GTCCGCGTCCGCGCGGCGAAATCGGGGCGCAGCCGCGTCCAGGCGAAGCCGCCGCCCGCCAGCGCCAGGAGCAGCGCCGCGGCGGTGGCGATCCAGTCGTAGCGCGTCTGCGCGGCGGCGTAGACCGGAGCCAGGGTCCGGGCGAGCGGATGGAACGCCCCGTACGCGTCGCCCTGGCCGAGCTCGCGCGCCTCCGACAGGATGGACGCGCGCTCGAAGCCTGGCGGCGGGAGCTGCGCCGCCGCGGGATTGGCGAGGACGGCGTCGGTCACCATCGCCGGGGCGGTCAGGCTCCACACGCCCAGGAACAGGAGCGGCGGCAGGATCGTCCAGAGCGCGACGTACCAGGCGTGATGCCCGGGCAGCGAGCTGAAGCGCCGCGCGGGTTCGCGGAAGGCGACGGCGCGGGCGCGCGCCGACAGCCAGCCGACGAGCGCCAGCCCCGCCAGGATCAGAAGGAGCGCGCCGCCCGACATCAGGGCAGCCGTCCCGGATCGAGCGGCCGCTCGGTCCGGACCGTCCGGAGCGCCTCGGCGCGGACGGGCGCGGGCGCCGCGATCAGGCCGCGGCGCGTCAACGGACCGTCCGGACCCCAGCTGGCCGCGTAGAGCCGGAGGAAACGGCGGAGCCCCGGCACCGCGTCGAGGTGATGCTTCTTCACGTACAGGTAGAGCGGTCGGGAGCCGGGATAGCGGCCGTCGGCGATGCTGCCGTAGCCGGGCGCCACGCCGTTCAGCGGCACGCCGACGACCGCGCCGGCGTTCTCCTCGAGATAGCTGTAGCCGAACACGCCGAGCGCGGTGGGGTTGGCGGCGAGCTTCTGGACGATGAGGTTGTCGTTCTCGCCCTGGTCGCTGTAGCGCCCGTCTTCGCGCAGCCGCGTGCAGAGCAGCTTGTGCGCGGTCGCGTCGCTGCGCGCCAGCGCCCGCGCGCCGGGGACGACCGCCTCGCAGCCGGGGATCATGATCAGCTCTGACAAGGCGTCGCGCGTGCCGCTGGTGGCGGGCGGGCCGTAGACGCGGATCGGCACGTCGGGCAGCCGGGGATCGAGATCGGCCCAGCTGTCCGCCCGGTTCGCCTCGCCGCCCGGCGTCGCCGCCAGCGCGCGGTAGAGCAGGGCGGGGGTGAGGGCGAAGCGCGGGCCGTTACCGGCCTCCGCGACCGCGACGCCGTCGATCCCGATCGGCACCTCCAGGACGGGACCGACGCCGTTCGCCTGGCATTCGCGATGCTCGGCGGCGGTCATCCGGCGCGACGCGTTGGCGATGTCGGGGTGCCCGGCGCCCAGTCCGCCGCAGAACAGCCGCATTCCGGCGCCCGTCCCGGTCGATTCGATGACCGGCGCGCGGGCGTCGGGATCGCCGGCGACGAAGCGTTCCGCCACGAGCGTGGTGAAGGGGTAGACCGTCGAGGAGCCCACGACCCGGATCTCTTCGCGCGCGCCGCCGCCGCCCCCGCGCGCCTGGTCATGGCAGGCGGCGAGCGGCAGGCATGCGAGGAGGAGCAGGAGTGAGCGCAATATATCGAGAAACCCGGTCGGGGGAGCGTCGAGCGGCTCCGTCCGCCTCGCCCTAGACCGGCGAGCGACACGACTATGTGACAGCGAGGCTACGCTTTTATGACGCCCGACGCCATGCCAGTCGGGGCGACCGCGTCCGCCGGAGGCAGCAGAACGGTCACGGTGGTGCCGACGCCCTGCTTGCTGGCGATGTCGAGCCGGCCGCGGTGGCGCTCGACGATGTGCTTGACGATGGCGAGGCCCAGGCCCGTCCCGCCCAGCGTCCGGCTCCGGCCCGCGTCGACGCGGTAGAAGCGTTCGGTGAGGCGCGGGATGTGCTCGGGCGCGATGCCGTCGCCCTCGTCGGCTACCGACAGCCGCAGCATCCCGCCGTCGCGGCGGAGCGAGACGGTCACCGGGGTGCCCGGCCGACCGTATTTCAGGCCGTTGCCGATCAGGTTGTGCAGCATCTGCGACAGGCGCGCCTCGTCGCCGCAGACGGGGGGCACGTCGGCGTCGACCTGCGTGGTGATCGCGCGGGTGCGATCGGCGCGGGCGTCGACGATCTCGGCGCGGACCACGGCGATGAGCTCCGTCAGGTCGACCACGGCGTCGGGCAGGCGGTGCTTCTCCGATTCGATCCGGGACAGCGAGATCAAGTCCTCGACGAGCCGCTGCATGCGCCGGGCCTCGTCGAACATCACCTTCAGGAAGCGCGCGCGGACGTCGGGATCGTCGCCCGCGTCGTCCGACAGCGTCTCGATGAAGCCGAGGATGGAGGCGAGCGGGGTGCGCAGCTCGTGGCTGGCGTTGGCGACGAAGTCGATCCGCATCTGCTGCGCCTCGTAAGCGCCGGTGCGGTCGATGAGCTGGACGATACGATGCTCGCCGACGGGCGCGACGCGCATCTCCCAGCGGCGATCGATCGACCCTAAGCCGACGAGCTCGATCGGCCGTTCGGCGACGCCCTGGTCGGGCTGGGCGAGCCGGGCGGCGGCGGCGGGGTGGCGGATCGCCACGCGCACGTCCTCGCCGACGATGTGGCGGCCGAGCTCCGCCAAGGCCGCGCGGTTCGCCAGGACCACCCTGCCGTCGCGCACGACCAGGACGGGCTGGACGACCGTGTCGAGCACGCCTTGCAGCTCCGCCGCCCGATCGTCGGGGTCGGCGGGGACGGCGCGCGCGTCCGGCTCCGGCCGCTCGAGCCCTGCGAGGAGCACGGCCGCGACCCCGCCGACGCCCGCGATGAGCGCGCCTTCAGGATCCTCCGCGAGCACGGCGACCAGGATCGCGGTGGCGAGCGCCAGGACCAGGGCCCAGGTGAGGCGGGGGTCGGCGCGGGGACTCATCGGGCCGACGCCCTAGCGCCAAACGCGCCCGTCGCGAAGCTGTGCCGGATCGGCACAAGGCTTAATCTTGTCGGGCCTTCACGCTTGTGAAAGGGCGGTGGCGTAATCGAGGTGCCATGGCCGACGAAACGCGAACCGAGCCGGACGACGGCGCAGAGCCGGGCGCGAGCGCGCCGGCGACGCGACGCCGTGTCCTGATGCTGGGCGCGGTGGGCGCGTCGGCGGTGGTGTCCATCCGTCCGGCGCTCGCGCAGACGGCGGGATCGGTGCTGAACTGCGAGATCCCGGTCCCCGATCCGTCGCGCGCCGGCGGCTACATCGCCGCGGACGGCAAGGTGGTGGCTCCCGCCACGGCCGGGGCGTTCCCGCCCGCGACGCGCGCCTTCAAGGGCGAGGAGGTCCGCCGCGCGTTGAACGGCGGCATGCTGCCCGGCACCGATTACGAGCGCAGCCGCGCGTACATGAACTACATCCGCCGGCTGCAGCGCGGGACCAGCGGCTTCACCTGCTTCGCCTCGTTGCAGATGCCGCGCTGACGCGGCCTGCGGCGAGCCGCCGCAGGACTCGCGTCGAGCCGGCCGGCGAGCGGGCGAGGCTAGCTCGCCCGACTCGTTCGACGACGCGGCTTCGCCGCGGCGTACCCCGCTCTGATGAACGCCTTCTTCGAGTGTAGGCGCAGGATTCGCGACGGGGTGACGACGCGACGAGCCTGCTCTACCTCGGTCCGATGTACCGCGCGGCGCCGCTCTCCTCGTTGCTGATCGAGCCGCTCGACGAGCTGACGGCGGTGTATCATCGCCGATCGGGCGTCACGCATCTGCTCGCGTCGCCCGCGCCCGAGATCCTGCATGCGCTGCAGGAACCGGCCACGCTCGACGCGCTGCTCGCCCGCCTGGGCGGCGAGTTCGAGCTGGGCGACGGCGACTCGGACGCGCTCGCGGCGCGGCTGGAAGAGCTGGTCGAGGCCGGGCTGGTCGAAACGGCATGAGGCACGCGCACGCGGTCCGGGTGGGGCCGTACGGTTTCCGCGTCGGATCGGACTGGCGGGCGCCGGTGGAGGCGTTGCGGATCCTCTATAGCGGCTACCCAACGCCGCGGGACGGCGTCGCCGACTTCACCGTCCGGCTGGAGGCCGCGCGGCCATGGCGGCGGCTCGTCCGGCCTTCCGTGCGGATCGCGGGCGACTGGACGCTGCCGGAAGCGGCGCCGCTGCCGCTGCGCCACGGGCTGCTAGCGGTCGAGATGGCGATGAACCTTCAACTGGCGCTGGGCGGGCGGCGGCACCTGCTGCTCCACGCGTCGTCCGTCGAGCGCGACGGGCGGGCGTTGCTGATGACGGGCGAGTCGGGGGCGGGGAAGTCGACGCTGTCCGTGCTGCTGGCGGCGGCGGGATGGCGGTTCATGGGCGACGAGTTCGCGCTCCTCGACCTCGACACGGGCGACGTCCTGGCCTTCCCCCGCGCCGTCAGCCTAAAGAACGAGGGCGTCGCGGCGGCGGAGGCGGCCTGGCCCGGCGCGACCTTCGGCCCCTGGCTGCGCGGCACGCCCAAGGGCGACATCCGCCACCTCGTCCCGCCGGCGTCCGCGATCGAGCGGATGGACGAGCCCGCCCGGCCAGCGCTGCTGATCTTCCCGCGTTTCGGCGAGCCGGACGCCGTGCGCGAGGTGCCGCCGAGCGAGACCTTCGTGCGGCTGACCCAGGCGTCGACCAACTACACGGCGCTGGGGCGGCGCGGGTTCGAGGCGCTGGTGCGGCTGGTGCGCGGGGTGCCGGCGCTGGCGGTCGACTATCCCGATGGCGCGAGCGGCGTCGCGGCGGTCGAGCGGCTGTGGAACGGGCTGTGACGCCGGCGCTCGCGCTGGTCGGCGCATTGCGCGACCCCGGGGCGACGGCGTCCTTCGACGCTGCGCGGTGGCAGGCGGTCATCACCGTCGCGCGCGCCGAGCTACTGATCGGAACGTTGGCCGATCGGTTGGACGGTCTGCCCGTGCCGGGGGCCGTCCGCGCGATCCTGTACGATGCGAGGGTCGCCGCCGAGCAGGGGCGTATCGCGGCCTTGTGGGAGGCGGAGATGGTCCGCCGCGCCCTGAAGCCGATCGGCTGTTCCGTCGTGCTGCTGAAGGGAACGGCCTTCGTCGCGGCCGGGCTGGCGGCGGGGCGGGGGCGGTCGGTCGGCGACACCGACATCCTGGTCCCGCGCGAGGCGTTGCCGGACGTTGAGCGGGCGTTGCTCGGAGCCGGATGGGAGTGGGTCAAGCCGGACCCGTACGACGACGCCTATTACCGCCGCTGGATGCACGAGCTGCCGCCGCTGATCCACCGCGAGCGCGACCGGATCGTCGACGTCCACCACACGATTCTGCCGTTGACGGCGCGGCCGAAGCCGGATGCGGCGGTCATGATCGCGGAGGCCGAGCCATTGGGGAACGGCCTCTCCGTGCTGAGTCGGCCGGCGATGATCGTCCATGCTGCCGCTCATCTGATAGCTGACGGAGACCTGAGCGGCGGTCTGCGAAATCTGTGGGACATCGATCAGCTGTGCCGCGAAGCGGAGGAGGGTGATCCCGACTTCTACCTCGCCCTTGCCGAAGAGAGCTGGTCCAACGGCTTATCGGATGAGATAGCGCGCGCGCTACGCCTTGCGGCTCAGATATTCGGAACGCCGGTGAAGGCGTATGATGAGCCGATCCGGACGCGCAACGAGGAAAAGCACTCTGATCGCTGGTTTCGCGACCGCCTTCTAGCTCGCGACGGATGGGGCAGGGGAACGCGGCCCGCGACGCGGTTCGGCTTCTACCTGCGCGGGCACGCGCTACGGATGCCGCCCGCGATGCTGGCGCGCCATCTTTGGATCAAATG
>DASVSW010000352.1:0-4304 GCA_036387895.1 Sphingomonas sp. | reverse complement strand
GCCCCTCCACCATGCTGCGCATGGTCCCCCTCCCCGTTCCGGGGAGGAACAAGGGCTGACACCGCCCCTCGCCCGCCCTACATGCGCCCGTCCATGCCAGCCGACACCCGCTCCCGCTCCCGCGCCGGTACCGCGCGCACCCGCGCCCGCGCCGCCGCGCGCCTCGCCGCCGTGCAGGCGCTCTACCAGTCGGAGATGGAGGGCACGCCCGTCGCCGCCCTCCTCCACGAATTCCACCAGCACCGCCTGGGCGCGGAGATCGAGGGCGTGGAGTACGCCGATGCCGATGTCGACTTCTTCGACGACCTGGTGAAGGGTGCCCGCGCCCGCGTCGAGGAGATCGACGCGCTGATCCGCCGCCACCTGTCCAAGGACTGGAGCTTCGACCGCCTCGACCGCCCGATCCGCGCCATCCTGCGCGCCGGGACCTACGAACTCATCGCCCGCCCCGACGTGCCGGTGGGCGCCTGCATCAGCGAATACGTCGACGTCGCCCACGCCTTTTACGAACGACGCGAGGCGGGCTTCATCAACGGCATCCTCGACGGCGTGGCCAAGGAAGCCCGCGCGGCCTGATGGGCGAGCCCGTCAACCTCAACCGCTTCCGCAAGGCCAAGACCCGCGCGGCGGCGCAGACGGAGGCCGCCGCCAACCGCGCCGCCTTCGGCCGGACCAAGGCGGAGAAGCAGGCCGACGCTGTGAAGGCTGAACGACGCGAGCGGGGGCTGGACGGGGCGAAGCTGAGACCCTGATTCTCCGGAGCGTACCGCCGGAACTCGACCAGGTCTGTGCCCGACCACGCAGATCGTTGTGTGATATGGCCAGAGATGTCAAAAACGCATGATGTTTCTCGCGATCCTGCTTCTCATGGTCAAGTATTGGCCGCTGACCGTGATAGTCCTGGTTGCGGCTGGTTACGCGTTGACGTCCGTTGCACGCCGATGGTCGCGCATTGCGGGTTACCTCATATTGGTGCTCTCCGCGCCCATACTGATCCTTATGGATGCGGCGCTGATCGGCTGTCTGCCGCCGGAGCCAGGTGACGAGCGATGCTTTGGGCATGGCTTCGGCCTAGTTCTCGCCTTCTACTTTGCAGTGCCGGGTTCGGTGCTCGCACTCTTTATAGGAGCGCTACTGCCTCGCTGGTTCGGCCCCGACCGCAATCACAGAAGCGGGCCTCCTCACACATGAGGGCCATGCGCCCGGCCCCCGGCATCGCCTCGTGACCGAGTCCGACCTCCTCCAGTTTCTCCGCACCCTTCCCCTCCACCCCGGAGCCCGCGGCCTGCGTGACGACGCGGCGGTGGTCGGCCTTCACGTGCTCACCACCGACACGCTGGTCGAGGGCGTTCACTTCCTCCCCGGCGATCCGCCGGAGGACGTGGCGCACAAGCTGCTGGCGGTGAACCTGTCCGACCTCGCCGCCAAAGGCGCGACGCCGGAAGGCGTGCTCCTCAACTATCCCTTGCGCGACCCCGAATGGGACCGCACCTTCTTCGCCGGCTTCCGCGAGGCGCTGACCGCCTACGCTTGCCCGCTGATCGGCGGCGACACGGTGGCGCTGCCGCCGGGGAGCCCACGCGTCCTCACCCTCACCGCGCTGGGCCGCGACGCCGTCGCGCCTTCGCGCGTCGGCGCGCGCGCCGGCGACCTCCTCTGGGTGACCGGCGCGATCGGCGACGCGGGCGCGGGGCTCGCCATCGCGCTTGGGCTACCCGGCCCGGCCGAGCTCCTCCTCGCCTATCGGCGCCCCGAGCCGCGCCTCGCCGAGGGCCGCCTGCTCGCCCCGCTCGTCCACGCCATGTGCGACGTGTCCGACGGCCTCCTCCTCGACGCGGCCCGCATCGCGGACGCGAGCGGGCTGGGCGTCGCGGTCGACCTCGACGCCGTCCCCCTCTCCCCCGCCTATCGCGCGCACCGCGGCGACACGCGGGGCAGCCGCCTCGCCGCCGCGACCGCGGGCGACGACTACCAGCTCCTCTTCGCCGCCCCGCCAGGCCTCGAGCCGCCGGTGCCCGCGACCAGGGTCGGCCTGTTCGCCTCCGGCTCCGGCCTGACGCTGCACGACCGGGGCCGACCCGTCCCGCTCCCGCCCAGCCTCGGGTACGAACACCGGCCTTGCGCTCCCTGAACGAGCGCCATAGCCTTCCGACCCAAGCGACCCGGAGGATACCGGGCGGGATCAGGGAAGGAAAACCAAGGGCATGACGACCGTTTACCTCGCCATGGCGTGCGGCCTGTTGGCCGTGCTCTACGGCATCGTGACCAGCGCGCAGCTGCTCAAGCTGTCGCCGGGCAACGAGCGGATGCAGGACATCGCCAGCGCCATCCAGGAAGGCGCCAAGGCCTATCTCGGCCGCCAGTACCTCACCATCGGCGTCGTCGGCGTCGTCGTCGCGGTCATCGTCGCGGTCACGCTGGGCCTGACCTCCGCGATCGGCTTCACCGCCGGCGCGGTGCTGTCGGGCGTGGCGGGCTATGTCGGCATGAACATCTCGGTGCGCGCCAACGTCCGCACCGCTGAGGCCGCGCGCACCTCGCTCCAGGGGGGTCTCACCACCGCCTTCCGCTCGGGCGCGGTCACCGGCATGCTGGTGGCGGGCCTGGGGCTCCTCTCGATCGCCGTCTTCTTCTGGTACCTGACCGCCGTCCAGGACCACGCGCCCGACGACCGCGAGATCGTGGAGGCGCTGACCGCGCTCGCGTTCGGCGCGTCGCTCATCTCGATCTTCGCGCGTCTGGGCGGCGGCATCTTCACCAAGGCGGCCGACGTCGGCGCCGACCTCGTCGGCAAGGTCGAGGCCGGCATCCCCGAGGACGACCCCCGCAACCCCGCCGTGATCGCGGACAATGTCGGCGACAACGTCGGCGACTGCGCCGGCATGGCCGCCGACCTGTTCGAGACGTACGTCGTGACGCTGGGCGTCACCATGATCTCGATCGCGCTCCTCATCCAGGCGGACGCGGCCGAGCTGATGCGCCTCATGAGCCTGCCGCTCATCGTCGGCGGCGTGTGCATCATCACCTCCATCATCGGCACCTATTTCGTGCGGCTGGGCGGCGGCTCGATCATGGGCGCGCTCTACAAGGGCTTCTGGGTCTCGGCGCTCCTGTCGATCCCGGCCATCTACCTCGCGACGCGGTACACGCTGGGCGACTTGAACCGCACCATCGGCGGAGCGGGCTTCCTGGACGCGCGCGGCGACGACCTGACGACCAGCTTCGACCAGTTCGGCGAGACGGCGCCCGGCCTGTCGGGCGCGACCTCGGCGCCCGTCGACAGCTTCACCGGCATGGACCTGTTCTGGTGCATGCTGGTCGGCCTCGCCGTCACCGCGCTCATCATCTGGATCACCGAATACTACACCGGGACGAAGTACCGGCCCGTCAAATCGATCGCCAAGGCGTCGGAGACGGGCCACGGCACCAACGTCATCCAGGGCCTGGCGATCAGCCTGGAGGCGACGGCGCTGCCGACGCTCGTCATCGTCGTCGCGGTGATCGCGGCGTACCAGCTGGCGGGCGTGATCGGCATCGCCTTCGCCGCCACCTCGATGCTGGCGCTGGCGGGCATGGTCGTGGCGCTCGACGCCTATGGCCCCGTCACCGACAACGCCGGCGGCATCGCGGAGATGGCGGGGCTGCCCGACGACGTCCGCCACCGCACCGACGCGCTGGACGCGGTGGGCAACACCACCAAGGCGGTGACCAAGGGCTACGCCATCGCCTCGGCGGGCCTCGCCGCGCTGGTGCTGTTCGGCGCCTACACCACCGACCTGAAGGAGTATTTCCCCGACCTCGTCGTCGATTTCAGCCTGTCCAACCCGTACGTGATCGTCGGCCTGCTGCTGGGCGCGCTCCTGCCGTACCTGTTCGGCGCGTTCGGCATGACCGCGGTGGGCCGCGCGGCGGGCGCGGTGGTCGAGGAGGTGCGCGAGCAGTTCCGCGAGAATCCCGGCATCATGCTGGGCACCAGCCGCCCGAACTACGGCCGCACCGTCGACCTCGTCACCCGCGCGGCGATCAAGGAGATGATCATCCCCTCCCTGCTCCCCGTGGTCAGCCCGATCGCGCTCTACTTCATCATCACGGCCGTCGCGGGCCAGGCCAACGGCTTCGCGGCGCTGGGCGCGATGCTGCTCGGCGTGATCGTGTCGGGGCTGTTCGTCGCCATCTCGATGACTTCGGGCGGCGGCGCGTGGGACAATGCCAAGAAATATATCGAGGACGGCAATTACGGCGGCAAGGGCTCGGAAGCGCACAAGGCCGCGGTGACCGGCGACACGGTCGGCGATCCCTATAAG
>DASVSW010000351.1:0-11078 GCA_036387895.1 Sphingomonas sp. | reverse complement strand
CAGCGCGGGCGGAGCCGCCTCGCCTTGCCGCTCGGGCGCGCGAGCGGTCGGAGCGGGGGTCGGCGGCTCGGGCGGGGCGATCACGTCGAAGACCTGCAGCCGTTCCTCGACCGCCTCGGGCAGATCCACGCCCAGGCCGGTCAGGAGCGCGTAGCCCAACGCGAGGTGGATCGCCGCAACGAGCGCGATCGACCGCATCCGTTGGCGCGACGATGCGCTGGGGCCGTTCCGACGCATGGACCCGATTTAAGATGCGCGGCGTTGCGGCGCGCTGAACCGCGTCAGCGTCCTTCACGCGCCGCGTCCTCCGCCTTGATCCGGGCGCGGTTGCCGCCGTCCACGCCGCGGCCGACCGCGACCGGCCGGTGGACGTTGCCCGAGGTCGGGGCGACGCCGGCGGGGGCGTCGCGCATCTGCGCGTCGTGGTAGATGTTCGCCGCGACGACCTCGGTCAGGTCGGGGAGGACGTTGTACGCGGAGACGGAAGCCTGCGCCTTCCAGCCGACGGGAAGCTCCTCGCGCGGCCGGATCGACGCCCAGACGATCGCCTCGGCCACCTTTTCGGCCGGGTCCATCAGGATCATGCGGGGCACGCGGCCGGTGTAGTTGCCGGTATGCTGCCAGAAGGGCGTGTCGGCGGCGAAGGGCATCACGGTCGCGATCCGGATGCGCTTGTGAAGACGTTTGAGGCGCATCTCCTCGTTCAACGTCCGCGACAGTCCGAGCACGCCGTATTTCGTCGCGACATAGGTCGCCTGATAGGGAAGCGGCACGACGCTCTCGACCGAGCCGACGTTGACGAGCGTGCCCTGCCCTTGCGCCACGAAGCGGCGCATCGCGGCGTGCGCGCCGTAGATCACGCCCTTCAGGTTGACGTCGACCACGCGCGCCTGGTCGGCGATCGGCACCTGTTCGAATGCGCCGATCGCGGACACGCCCGCGTTGTTGATCCAGACGTCGATGCGGCCGAAGCGCGCCTCGGCGGCTTGCGCCAGCTGTTCAACCGCAGCGGCATCCGAGACGTCGGTGGGCACCACCAGCGCCTGCCCGCCGAAACCGCGGATCTCGGCCGCGACCTCCTCCAGCGCGTCGGCGCGCCTGGCCGCGAGCACCACGTTCGCGCCCATCCGCGCCGCGCGGACCGCGGCGCCGCGGCCGAAGCCCGACGACGCGCCCGTCACCACATAGGTGCGCCCGGCGATCCGGGCGGCGTCGCTCCGCCGGAGCGAGGTGTCGGCGGCGCAGGCGCCCAAACCCGCGCCCGCCAGCGATAGGGCGAGCGCGAGCCGCAGCATCCTCAGCCGTGACCGCCCGACGAGCCGCCGCCAGAGTTGCCGCCGCCGCCCGACTTGGACCCGCCGGACCGGCCGCCCGAACCCTTGCCGCCGGTCGACTTGCTGGAGGTGCCGGAGCCGGCGTCGCCGCCCTTCTCCGTGATCGCGCCGGGATTACCGCCTGCGCCTTTCTGGGCCATGATACGCACTCCGTTATTGGGTGCGGGGCGAACGTGCGCCGGAGCGGCTGGTTCCTACTCGCGGTCGTCCGCACCCTGGGCCGGCGTGCGCTTGAAGCCCGGGCCGACGCCGGTCGAGCCGGCGCCGTCGCCGCCATGCTCGTCCGTGTCGAAATCCTCGCCTGGATTGCCGCCGCCCGCGCCGACGCCCGATCCGCGCACCTCACCGTTGGGCGCGATCGAGCGGCGGCGGCCGTTCTCCGAGGGAATGTCCGGCTCGACCTCTTCGTTCATGGCTGAAGCTCCTTCGCGGACCTCAACGGGCGGCGGGGATTGGGCGTTCCCCGAGTCCCGGCCTAGGCGCCCGACCGGCGGAAGCGCCGGGCCAGCGTGTCGCCGATCACCTCCCAGTTGCGCTTCACCTCGCGGTCGGGCGTGTTGCCGAGGCGCACGATCACCACGCCGCGGCCGCGGCCCGAATCCGGGCTGGCGACGACATGCTGGCCGAGATGCCCTTCCATGCTGGCCACCGTCGCCGGCGCGCCGCGATAGACGACGCCTTCGGTCGCGTCCGGCCGATTGAGCCAGGTCTGGCCGCCGTAGTTGCCGTTGGTGCCGCTACGGGTCTTCATGAAGGCGAGCCAACCGGGCGAGATGATCGCGGTGCGCCCGTCGGGGCCGCGCCCGTCGAGCAGCACGGTGCCCAGCCGCGCCCAGTCGGGCAAGCTCATATGGACGAGCGAGCCGCCGACCTGCGTCCCTGCCCCGTCGAACTCCAGGAACGTCGAGCGGACGCCCGCGGGGCGGAACAGCCGCTCCTCGGCGAAGCGGCGATAGGCCTCGGCGCGGACGTGGGGGTCACGGCTGTCCGTCAGCGCACGCGTGACGATCTCGGACAGGAGGATGGAGGTGAGCGTGCTGTACTCGTATTTCCCGCCGGGCCGCGCCTCGAGCGGCTGGGCGATGGCGTCGGCGGCCATGCGGGCGGCGCCGGTCACGAACTCGGTCTGGTTAGTGTCCGAATCCCAGAGCGGGTCGCCGACCTCGGTGTGGCGGAGGCCCGACGACATCTGGAGCAGCTGCCGCAGCGTGATCGCCGCGCGCGGGTCGCCGGGCTCGGCGCGCCATTCGGCGACGGGCGCAGGCGCGTCGAGCGTCAGCCTGCCGTCGTCCACCAGCTCGCCCACCAGCATGCCGGTGATCGTCTTGTTCATCGACCAACTGATGAAGCGGTTGGCGTCCGAATAGCCCGGCTGGTAACGCTTGGCGACGACCCGGCCGTCGTTCAGGATCATCACCGCGCGGGTGTCGCCCTGGTCCGCGGCGAAGAAGGGGTCGGTGACGGGATCGCCCCGGCGCTGGCTGTCTGCGGAGGCGCCGAGCGCCGCTAGCGTGACGGCGAGGAGCGCCCTTCCCTTTCGCATGGACGTCAGCGTACGCTGCGACCCCATGATTGCAAGACGCACCTGGCTGCTCGGGACTCTCGCCCTCCTGCTCGTCGCGGCCGGCGCGGCGCTCCTCTACGTCCAGCGGATGCGGCCGTTGCTGGATCTGGGCGTCGGCTACGGCGCGCGGGTGGCGTGCGCGTGCCGGCATATCGGCGGGCGGTCGCTCAGCAGCTGCTACGCGGATTTCGAGCCGGGGATGGAGGCAATCCGCTTGTCGGAAGACGCGGGCGCCCGGTCGGTCACCGCGTCCGTGCCGCTGGTGACGAGCCGGACGGTGCGCTTCGACCCGGTGCTGGGCTGCCAGCCCGAACCGTTCACCGGCGAGCCGGCGAAGCGGGCGGGGCGCTAGACGCGCGCCCTAAGCTCCACGATTATCGCCGCCAGCTCGTCCGGCGCGTCCTCCTGGAGGAAGTGCCCGCCGCCCGCGATCGTGCGGTGCGGCTGGCCCTGAGCGCCCGGGACGCGCGATTGGAACACGCGTTCGCCGCCCTTAGTGATCGGGTCGGCGTCGCTGAAGCAGGTGACGAAGGGCTTGTCGAACGTCCCCAAGACCGTCCAGGCCGCCTTGTTCTCCGCGACCGACGCGTGCTCCGGCGTCAGCGGCACGAGGCGCGGAAAGGCGCGCGCGCCGGCCTTGTAGCTCTCGTCGGGGAAAGGCGCGTCATAGGCCGCGACCTCCGCGTCGGTGAGCGTGCGGCCCGAACCCATCTGGAGGACGCCGCCGATCGGCAGCTCGGGCGCGGTCTGGCTGAAATGGAGCCACGCGGCGAAGGCGTCCGACATGCCATGACCTTCGGGCAGTCCGGTGTTGCCCGCGACCACGCCCGCGAACAGGTCGGGCTGCGCCGCGACGAGCCGTAGGCCGATCAGCCCGCCCCAATCCTGGCAGAACAGCACGACGTTCGACAGCGCGCGCCGGTCGAGCCATTCGAGCATCCAGGCGACATGGTTCTCGTATGAATAGGCGGCTTGTGGACCCGGCTTGTCGGAGCGGCCGAAGCCGATCAGGTCGGGGGCGAGCACGCGATAGCCCGCGGCGACCACCGGCCCGATCATGCGGCGGTAGAGATAGGACCAGCTCGGCTGTCCGTGCATCATCAGCACGGCCGGCGCGTCGGCCGGGCCTTCGTCGAGATAGTGGAGCCGCAGGCCGTCGCCGACCGTGTCGTAGCGCGGCTGGAAGGGATAGTCGGGCAGATCCGCGAAGCGGTCGTCGGGCGTGCGCAGGACCTGCATCGGCTCTTCCCCCCATCGGTTCGGGCCGAAGGGCTATCAGGCCATGCCCGTTTCGCCAATCCTGACCAGCATGCCGGGCACCAGCGCCGCGGGCTGGGCGCGGCCGAACAGATAGCCTTGGCCGAGCGTGCACCCTTCCGCGCACAGCCAGCGACACTGGTCCGCCGTCTCCACCCCTTCCGCCACCGTGTCGAGGCCGAGGTCGCGGCCGAGCCCGATCAACGCGCGCACGATGGCGCCCGCGTCCGAGCCCCGGCCGAGGCCGGCGGTAAAGCTCCGGTCGATCTTGATCACGTCGATCGGGAAGCGCTGGAGGTGGACGAGCGAGGCGAAGCCGGTGCCGAAATCGTCGAGCGCCACCCGCACGCCGGCGTCCGTCAGCTCGCGCAGCATCGTCCCCACCTGCGCCGCGCGCTGGCCGAGCAGCACCGTCTCCGTCAGCTCCAGCTCGAGATGATCGGTCGAGAGCTCGGCGGCCGCCAGCCGGTCGAGCACGCGCGCGGTCAGGTCGCCGCGGACGAACTCGGCGTTCGAGATGTTGACGGCGATGCGGCCGAAGCCCACGCCCGCGTCGCGCCAGCCGCGCATGTCGGAGACGACGCGGGCCAGCATCCGGTCGCTGAGCGCGGCCGTCACCTCCAGGTCGTCGAACGCCGCTTGCAGGTCTCCCGGCGACCGGAGCCGCCCGTTCGCGTCCCGCCAGCGCAGCAGCGCCTCGAAGCCCGCCACCTGCCCCGTCGCGAGGTCGATCTTGGGCTGGTAGTGCGGCTCGATCCGGTCGCCCGCCAGCGCCTCGCGCGCGCGGCGGAGCGTGCCCGCCCGTCTGGCCATGCCGACGCCCAGCGACCGTTCGAACAGCTGCGCCCGCCCGCGCCCGTCGGTCTTGGCGGCGTAGAGCGCGATGTCGGCGCCCTTCATCAGCGCGCCCATGGTGCGCCCGTGGTCCGGGAAGAACGCCGCGCCGATCGAGGCGTGGGTGTCGAGCCCGCGCCCGTCGACGACCAGCGGCTCCGACAGGTGACGGCGCACCTCGTCGGCCGCGGCGGCGAGCGCGTCGCGCGAGGCGATGTCGCGCAGGATCAGGCCGAACTCGTCGCCGCCCAGCCGCGCGACGTCGGCGGGCTCGGCGGCGGCCGCGAGCAGCCGGTCCGCCGCGCCCCGGATCACCGCGTCCCCGCCGTCGTGACCGATCGTGTCGTTGACCTGCTTCAGATGGTCGAGGTCGACGAGCAGCAGCCCGAAGGCCCCCCCGCGCTCGACGAGCTTCGCCAGGCGCTCGGTAAAGAGCGCGCGGTTGGCGAGGCCGGTCAGGAGGTCGTGCTGCGCCGCCCAGACCACGCGGTCCTGCGCGCGTCGCGATTCCGTCACGTCGCGGAGGGTGACCATGACGCGGACCGGTCGGTCGGCGTCGTCGCGGACGACATGGCCGTCGGTCGAGATCCAGCGCTCTTCGCCCGTGTCCGCGCGCCGGATGCGGTATTCGCCGCGGAAGCGGTGGTCGACGTCGCCGCGCATCGCGCGCGCGAACCGCTCGGCGACCTCCGGCCGATCGGCGGGATGGATCAGCGACATGTAGACGTCGCGGTCGGGCGCCACGTCGGCGGGCAGGCCGAGCAGCGAGCGGAGCTCGTCCGACCATTGCCGCACGCCCGTGCGCGCGTCGAAGTCCCAGATGCCCAGGCCCGTGGCGCGGACGGCGAGGCGCAAGCGCTCCTCGCTCTCGCGCAAGGCCTGTTCGGCCAGCACCTGGTCGTGGATGTCCTCCAGGACGCCGTACCAGCGGACGACCGCCCCGGCCTCGTCGAGCCGCGGCCGCGCGCGCGACCACATCCAGCGCCACCGTCCGCCGGCGATACGGACGCGGAAACGCGCGGAGAAGGGCGCGCGCGCGGCGGCGCTGGCCGCCATCGCCGCGCGCACGGCGGGGAGGTCGTCGCGGTGCGTCACCGTTTCCCAATCGCCCGCGCGGACCTCGTGGCGCTCGACGCCCGTCATCTCGAGCCAGCGGTCGCCGATGTCGTCGACGCGGCCCAGCGCGTCGGCGGTCCAGGGTATCTGCGGATTGCCGTCGACCATGTCGCGGTAGCGCCGCTCCGCCTCCTTCAGCGCGGCGAGCAGCGCATCTGGCGCGGGCGCGGCTTCGCCGGCCTCGTCCGACCGGTGCAGCAGGGGAAAGGTGGCGGGCGACAGGTCCACGAGGACGGAAGGCTTTCAGAGGCGGATGGACGGCGAGGTTCGCGGAACTAGGGCGGCAGTGCTTAAACTTGAGTTATGGAAGCGTCCGCACCGGCCGAAGGAACGTCGGCGGGCGCGGCCTCGTTAGGCCTGTGCTACGACGCGAAGGGACGGAGATGGAGGACATAGCGGGCTGGGTGGCCCTGGCGGCGACGTGCGTCGCGGCGCTGATGACCGCGTCAAACCTCGGCGCGCGCGTCACCGGCTGGGGCTTCGTGGTGTTCACCATCGGCTCGATCTGCTGGTCGATCCTGGGCATGATCACCGGCCAGCAGCAGCTGCTCCTGTCCAACGTCTTCCTGACGGCTGTGAACCTGCTCGGCATCTGGCGGTGGCTGGGGCGGCAGGCGCGGTTCGGCGACGGCAGCCGGCGCGCGATGAAGCGGTCGGAACGGACGCGCGGGCCGTCGCTGGCGTCCGCCTGCGCGCTGCTCGGCGCGCCGGTGAACGACCTGGACGGCGACCGGGTCGCGACGGTGGTGGACGCGATGCTCGGCCGCGAGGACCACGCGATCGTCTATCTGGTCGTCAGCCGCGGCGGCGTGGGCGGGGTCGGCGAGAAGCTCCACGCGCTCGACCCGAGGGCGGTGGAGCTGACGGCGGACGGGGTGGTCACGCGGCTGACCGGCGACCGGATCGACGCCCTGCCCGAGCTGGAGCCCGACCGCTGGCCGAGCAAGCTGCCCCGCGAGGCGCGGGTCGCGATCGCGGCTTGATCGACGGGCTCACCCCCGGCGGCGCAGCACCCAGCGGTAGCTCGCCTCGGCGACCGTGACGCCCTCGCCGTCGGTCAGCGCCACCTCCACCGGGAACTCGGCGCGGCCCGTCTCCGCCAGCGTCGCGCGGAGCTCCGCGGCCGGCGTCCCCAGCCTGGCCGCGGCCGAGATCGGCCCGCGCGCGACCTTGAGGTAGCGGATCGACCCGTCGCGGACGAGCGGGGTCGCGGTCGCCAGATCGGCCGCGAACGCGCCGGTCATCGCTGCCCCCGACGCGGCTTCCGCCAGGGTGAACAGCGCGCCGGCGTGCTGGCTGCCGACATGGTTGCGGAGCTCGGGCGCGTCGGGGATCGCCGCTTCGGCGCCTTCCGCCGATACGGCGGTCACCGCCACCTTGGCGTGCGCCGCGAACGGCACCGCCGCGTTCAACGTCGCCAGCATCGCGTCCATCCCGTCCTCCCGTAAAGTATCCACTGGATACATGGTGGCTTGACCCGGCGCCTCCGTCAAGGCGAGATGAGGCCGTGGAGCGCCCCTATCATCACGGCGACCTCGCCCGCGCGGCGCTGGACGCGGCGGAGGCGCTGCTCGTGGAGGACGGGCCGGACGCCGTGACCATGCGCGCGGTGGCCGTCCGCGCAGGGGTGACGCACCGCGCGCTCTACCGCTGGCATCCCGACCGCGACGCGCTCCTGTCCGGGCTGGCGGCGCGCGGTTTCGAGCGGCTGGCGCGGGCGGTCGGGCGAGCGGACGGCGCCGAGGCGTTCGTGTCCGCCTATCTCGCCCAGGCGCTCGCCGAGCCGGCGCTCTACCGGCTCGCCATGTCGCGCCAGGGCGCGATGACGAACGATCATCCGGCGCTGCGCGACGCCAGGGACGCGGTGGTGCGCGCCTGCCTCCGGACGTTCGGCGAGGGCGACGCCGACGCGCGGGACGACGTCGTAGCGCTCTGGTCGCTGCTCCATGGTGCGGTGACCCTGTGGGAGGCGGGGCTGATCGCGGCGCGGGACGAGGCGGCGTTCGCCGCCTACGCGGCCGGGCTGGCGCGGCGATTCCGGCCGCTTTGACGCTTGTTACGGGGGCGTCCGGGCGGCATGCTCCGCCCCGTCAACGCGCCCAATCAAGGACTTCCATGATCCGTCGCCCGCTGTTCGTCGCCTTCCTCCTCGCCCCTTCCCTGCTCGCGCTCGCCGCCCATGGCGCCGCGCAGGTCGCCCCGGAGAGGCAGGCGGACACGCCCGAGGGCACCCAGGCGCCGGAGGACCGGGCGATCCGGCCGGACGCGACGCCCACGCCGACCGCCGCCGCGCCTGCTCCGGCGGCGGTTCCCGTTGCCACGCCCCTCCCCTCGCCCAGCCCGACGCCCGCCCCGTGGGACGTCAACGCGCCCGCGGGCGCGACGGTGCGCCAGGTCCCGATCCGCACGAGCGAGGGGAGCTGGATGGACCTGGACGTCAGCCCCGACGGCCGCACGGTCGCCTTCACGCTGCTGGGCGACATCTACACGGTGCCGATCGCGGGCGGCGCGCCGACGCGGATCGCGGACGGGCTGGCCTGGGAGGTGCACCCGCGCTTCTCGCCCGACGGCCGGCGGATCGCCTTCACTTCCGACCGCGGGGGCGGCGACAACATCTGGGTCATGAACCGCGACGGCTCGGACAAGCGGCAGGTCACCAAGGAGGAGTTCCGCCTGCTCAACCAGCCGAGCTGGAGCCCCGACGGCCGCTACATCGTCGCCAAGAAGCATTTCACCACGGGCCGCAGCCTCGGGACCGGCGAGATCTGGATGTACCATGTTTCGGGCGGGGCGGGGGTGAAGCTCGTCAAGCGTCCCGACGAACGTCACCAGAAGGAGCTGGGCGAGCCCGTCTTCGCCGCCGACGGCCGGTCGGTGTTCTTCACGCGCAACGTCACGCCGGGCCCGATCTTCGAATACGCGCAGGATTCGAACACGGACCTGTTCCACATCGAGCGCTACGACCTCGACACGGGCGAGACGACCACGGCCGTGTCGGGCGAGGGCGGCTCCGTCCGCCCCGCGCCCTCGCCCGACGGCAAGCGCATCGCCTTCGTCCGGCGGGAGGCGACGCGGTCCAAGCTGTACGTGAAGGACCTGGCCTCGGGCGAGGAGCGCAAGGTGTACGACGCGCTCGACCAGGACGTGCAGGAGACCTGGGCGGTGACCGGCGTCTACCCGAACATGGATTGGACGCCCGACAGCAGGTCGATCGTCTTCTGGGCGGGCGGCAGGATCCGCCGCGTCGACTTCGACGGATCGAACGCCGCCGAGATCCCCTTCCGGGTGGACGACACGCGCGGCGTGATCGACGCGCCGCACCCCAAGATCGCGGTCGCCCCCGACCGGTTCACGACGCGCATGCCGCGCTTCCCCGCCGTGTCGCCCGACGGGCGGCAGGTCGTGTTCGAGAGCCTGGGCCGCCTGTGGATCAAGCCGGTCGCGGGCGGCCAGCCGCGGCGGCTGACCCGCGGGCAGGAGGGGCGTGAGCTGTTCCCGACCTGGTCGCGCGACGGGCGCACGATCGCGTTCGTCGGCTGGACCGACGACGGCTTGGGCCGGATCCGCACCGTCGGCGCGGGCGGAGGTGCTGCAAAGGACGTGACGACCGCGCCCGGCCATTACGCCCGGCCGCGCTTCTCGCCCGACGGGCGCACCATCGTGTTCGAGCGCGTCGAGGCGGGCTCGCTCACCTCGCCGCGTTGGGCCGACGATCCCGGCGTCTACCGAGTCGCGACATCGGGCGGCGCGCCCGTCCGCGTGGCGCGCGGGATGGCGAAGCCGCAGTTCGGCGCGTCGGGCGACCGGCTGTACATGCTCGCCGACGAGCAGAAGGACGGGACGAGCAAGCGCCAGCTGGTCAGCACGGACCTGAACGGCGAAGCGAAGCGCGTCCACGCCTCGGGCGAGCTGACGAACGACTACGAGGTCTCGCCGTCCGGCGAGTTCGTCGCGTTCCGGCAGAATTACGAGGCGTTCGTGGTGCCGCTGATGCCGGGCGGCCAGGAGGTGGAGCTCGCCCCCGACGCCAAGGCGCTGCCCGTCACGCGGGTGAGCCGCGGCGGCGCGGATTACCTCCACTGGTCGGGCGACGGGCGGCGGCTCCATTGGAGCGTCGGCCCGACGCTCTACACCGCCGAGACCGAGCGGCTCTTCCCGAACGCGCCCCTGCCGAAGGGCGCGCCCGCGGTCTTCACGCCGCCGACGACGGGCGCGTCGTTGTCGATGGAGAGCGGCTACGCCAAGGCGACGGGCGTCGTGGCGCTGGTCGGCGCGCGGGTGGTCACCATGGCGCGCGAGGACGGCGGCGCGATTGACGACGGCGTGGTCGTGATCCGCGGCGACCGGATCGTCGCGGTCGGCCCGCGCGCCCAGGTGGCGATCCCGGCGGGCGCGACCGTGGTCGACGCCGCGGGCAAGACGATCATCCCCGGGCTGATCGACGCGCACGCGCACGGGCCGGCGGGCGAGGACGAGCTGATCCCTGAAGCCAACTGGTCGATGATCCAGAACCTGGCGCTGGGCACGACCACGATCCACGACCCGTCCAACCGGTCGAGCGAGATCTTCGGCGCCGCCGAGCTGCAGCGGGCGGGGATGCTGCTCGCCCCGCGCATCTTCTCGACGGGCGAGATCGTCTACGGCGCCAAGGCGGCGAACGTCTACGCCGAGATCAACGGGCTCGACGACGCGCTGGCGCATGTCCGCCGGTTGAAGGCGCAGGGCGCCAATTCGGTCAAGAACTACAACCAGCCGCGCCGCGAGCAGCGCCAGCAGGTCGTCGAGGCCGCGCGGCGCGAGAACATGCAGGTGGTGGCCGAGGGCGGGTCGCTGTTCGGCATGGACATGAACCTGATCGCCGACGGCAACTCGACGCTGGAGCACAACGTGCCGCTGGAGCGCTTCTACGACGACGTGCTGCAGTTCTGGGGCGGGACCAACGTCAACTACACGCCGACGCTCGTGGTCTCGTA
>DASVSW010000350.1:0-2904 GCA_036387895.1 Sphingomonas sp. | reverse complement strand
GGCCCATCGCGTCGGCCGCCTCGTCGAGCCAGGAGGAGGCGAGCCCGTCGACGGTGCGCGTCCGCGCCTCGTCGACCATGCCCGGATGCGCGCCGTGGACGGCGAGCAGCGCGTGCATCGCGTCGGCGAGGTCGCGGCGCGGCGTGGTGGGGACGCGCAGCGTGCGCAGATGCGGATGCGTGGCGCTGCCGTCGGCGTCGACCAGCGCGTCCAGCGTCTCCCAAAGATTGCCGCGCCAGGCGGCTGCCGATCCCTGCACCATCATCCTTCCACCGAACCCGTCCGCGCCTCGCGGTCCGTCGGGTTCTTCGACCGTCATGTATAACGAGGGACGTAAAGACGGAGTTGACGTGCGGGTAACCGAGCCGGGGCGGTGGCGGGGAGCGGTGGGGCGAGTCCGGGAGCCGAGAAGGCGGTGCTCATGCGACTGACCGCTCGACTAACCAATGCGGTTCGCGATCTTGACAATCCCGATCTTTTGTGGAACAGAAAAAGAACGGGAGGGGCGCGACATGGCTGGGAAGAGGCAGGCGACTGGGACGAAGCCGAAGGGCACGGGGCTGCGCTGGGCGGGGAAGAACGGGCCCCAACTCGCGAAGACGGATGGGAACAGCTGGACGGACGAGGCGGAAGCGATGTTCCTCGACCGGCTGGCGGCGAGCTGCAACGTCCGCACGGCGGCCGAGGCGATCGGCTACACCACGCCCACCTTGTACTGGCGACGGCGGCGCGATCCGGCGTTCGCGGAGCGGTGGCAGGCGGCGCTGGAACAGGGCTATGTCCGCCTGGAGGCGCTGCTGCTGAGCAATGCGGAGGACGCGCTGTCCGGACACATGCCGGACCCCGAAACGCCCTTCGCGTCGATGACGGTCAAAGAGGCGATGGAGCTGCTGCGGATGCACCACGCGACGGCGCGGGGCCGCGTCCCAGGCGCACCGGGCCGGCCGTCGCGGCTGCGGTCTTTGGAAGAAGTGCACGGAAGCATCATGGCGAAGCTGTCGTCGATCGACGACGCGCGGACGGCCGTGGCACCGGGCGCGGCGGAGGAGCCGAACGTTGGCGCGGGCTGACATGCGCCCGGCCCCCGGGACGGACGCGGTCACGTTCCTGCTGTCGTTGCCGGCGGAGGCGCGCGGGCGGAAGGTGAAGCTGCTGGGGCTGGAGCTGGCCGAGGCGCTCGACCGGGGCTGGCGCTTATGGGCGCATGACGGGCAGCGCCCGCCGCACGACGACTGGCGCGTGTGGGTGATGATGGCGGGCCGCGGCTTCGGCAAGACGCTCGCGGGCGCGCAATGGGCGTCCGAGGCGATACGGTCCACGCCGGACATGCGGATCGCGTTGGTGGGCGCGACGCTCGAGGAGGCCCGGCGGGTCATGGTGGAGGGGCCGAGCGGCCTTCTGCGCATCGCGGCGCTTGAGGTGGAGCGCTGGAGCCCGACCCGCGGCGTGCTGCGCTTCAAGAACGGCGCGGAGGCGACGCTGTTCTCCGGCTGCTCGCCGGAAAAGCTGCGCGGGCCGGAGCATCATATCGCCTGGTGCGACGAGCTGGCGAAGTGGGAGCGGCCGGGCGAGACGTGGGACATGTTGCAGCTGGGTCTGCGCTTGGGCGAACGGCCGCGCGCGCTGGTGACGACGACGCCGCGGCCCGGCCCGGTGCTGAGACGGATCATGGCGGAGCCGGGATGCGTCACGACGGGCGGGCGGACGCGCGACAACCCGCACATCGCCCCCGCGTTCAAGGAGACCGTGGAGCGGCTGTACGGCGGCACGCGGCTCGGCGCGCAGGAGCTGGAAGGCCAGCTGCTGCCCGAGGGCGGCGCGCTGTGGACGCCGGAGGTGATCGAGCGATGCCGCCCGTCCGGGTCCGGGCCGGCGGCGGGCGGGTTCCTCCGCGTCGTCGTCGGCGTCGACCCGCCCGCGGGAGACGGGACGTGCGGCATCGTGGCGTGCGCGCGCGACGCGGGCGGGCTGCTCCATGTGCTAGCCGACCACAGCGTCACGGCGCGGTCGCCCGAGGGCTGGGCGCGCGCCGTCGCCGACGCCGCCGCGGCGCATGGGACGACGCAGGTCGTGGCCGAGCGCAACCAGGGCGGACGCATGGTCGAGGCGGTGCTGAGGGCCGCCGGACCGCGGCTGTCGGTCAAGCCGGTCCACGCCAGCGACGGCAAGGCGACGCGGGCCGAGCCGATCGCGCTGCTGTTCGAGGCGGGGCGCGTCCGGCTCCACGCCCGCTTCGCGGAGCTGGAGGCGGAGCTGATGGGGATGGTCGCGGGCGCGCCCTATCAGGGGCCGGGGACGAGCCCCGACCGGGCGGACGCGATGGTGTGGGCGCTGACGGAGCTGATGACCGAACGGGCGATGCCGGGGGTGCGGTGGATGTGACGCCGTGCCGGTCAGGCCGCGGCGATGTCCCGCTGGCTCTCCAACAGCGCGGTGACTTCCGCCTGACCTAGCGGCGTCGTGAACTCGACGCCGTATTCGCGGCCGTCGCGGCGGACGACGCGGGCTTCGCGCGCGCCGCCGAGCAGGCGGATGTAGATGCGCGAGCCGACGGCGCAGGGCTGGATCGCGCAGATCAGCGCGCCCGAGGTCGACACGTCGATCAAATGGCCGGGATAGTCGTTGTGCCCCATGCGCACGCGCGTCGGAAGGAACAGCTTGAACCGTTGGCTCGCGCGGAGCCGCCGGACGTTCGAGACTTCCTCCATGACCTGATCCCTCGCTTCTGCATCCACGGAATAGGCGAGGGGCGTTCGCCGTTCCTTCGAAAAGAGTCCTAACGGATCGTACACGCTCTTTTTGGCGCGGGCGGCTGGTCGCGGGCGAGGCGATTGCCGAGATTCGGTCCGCCTTGTAGGCGCGGGCGCGATGCGGCTCCCGTTCGCCCTGTTGGACCGCGTCGAC
>DASVSW010000349.1:0-4278 GCA_036387895.1 Sphingomonas sp. | reverse complement strand
GGCGGTCGTTCCCGGCACCGGCGTTGATGTAGTAGTTCACCGACCGGTCGGAGACGTCGATGACGTCCTGGAAGAACGAGCCGAGCTGGACGACGTTGAACGCCTCGCCGCGCTCGGCGCCGGTGACCAGGTCGCGCACGTCGAAGGTCACGCCCGCGCCGCCCACGAAGATGATGCCCTCGTCGTCGAACCGGCTGACCAGCCCGTTGGTCAACGCGCCCGAGCCGTCTTCTGCCTGAAGGCGGACGGCGAGGCCGCCGTCCTGGCTGGCGCCGCCACCGTCGAGCGCGCGGTCGTTGCCGACTTCCGCGCTGGTGAAGGTCAGGCGGACCTGGGTGGCGGTAGCGGCGGAGACGTTCACCACGTCGCGGCCGCCGCCGAGGTTGGCGGTGTCCGCGCCGTCGGTCAGCACGTTGAAGATGAAGGTGTCCTCGCCGCCCGCCTGGTTCGGGTCGATGATCGTGTCGTTGCCGGCCCCGCCGATATAGCTGTCGTTGCCCTTTCCGCCGACCAGCTCGTCGTCTCCGGCGCCGCCGACCAGGAAGTCGTTGCCCGCCGCGGTGCGGACGATGTCGTCGCCGCGACCTGCGTTGATGTACGTCGCCTTAGCGGTTCCGTCCTCTTCCCTGTAGAAGTCGGCGCCGTCCGTACCGAGGCGCGCGATCAGAAACTGGTCGCCGCGCTGCACGCCGCTGACGAGGTCGCGGACGTCGAAGGTGAAGCTGCCGTCGCTGACGAAGCTGATGCCTTCGTCGTCGAAGCGGTCGGGGTTGCTGATGAGGGCGCCGTCGGAACCCTCCGCCTGGACGCGGACCGCGAGGCCGCCGTCCTGATTGGCCAGGGTGTTCGAGTCGGCAGGAGCGCCGTTGCCGACCTCGGAGCTGGTGAAGCTGAGGCGGACCTGGGTCAGCCCTTCTTCGCCGCCGAGCTCGACGACGTCGTAACCACCGGCGAGATCGGCCGAGATCTCGCCCGATGCCAGCGCGTTATAACGAAACACGTCGTCGCGCTGTTTGCTTGCGTTAGCCATCTATCTACTCCCCGAGTTCGACGCCTGGACGGCATCTCTCGGCGCAGGTACGACTAACGGAGCCATAAGGATGCATGAATTCGCATCCGTTCCACGGTGAACCGCGAATAAATCGGACAGCGGGCAAAGACCTCGCGGCGCAACGCGAGTCTTGCATCGCGCCGCGCCGCCGTCCATCGACCTGTTTCGCCACGATCGCCCGACCGCGCGCCGCGCCGGCTCCGTCCGGCGCGTCGGGCGCGGGCGCGCCCAGACGAGCCGCCGAGGATCCCATGCCGAAACGCACCGACATCCAGTCCATCCTGATCATCGGCGCAGGTCCGATCGTGATCGGCCAGGCCGCCGAGTTCGATTATTCCGGAACACAGGCCGCCAAGGCGTTGAGGAAAGAGGGCTACCGGATCATCCTGGTCAACTCGAACCCGGCGACGATCATGACCGATCCCGAGCTGGCGGATGCGACGTACATCGAGCCGATCACGCCGGAGGTGGTCGCGCTGATCATCGAGCGGGAGCGGGCGCAGTTTCCTGATTCTCGGCTTGCGCTGCTGCCGACGATGGGCGGGCAGACGGCGCTCAACACGGCGCTGGCGCTGTTCCGCGACGGGACGCTGGACCGGTTCGGCGTGCAGATGATCGGCGCGGACGCGGACGCGATCGACAAGGCGGAGGACCGGCTGAAGTTCCGCGAGGCGATGACCAAGATCGGGCTCGAATCGGCGCGGTCGGGGATCGCCCATACGGTCGAGGAGGCGCTGACGGTGCTGGAGCGCACCGGGCTGCCCTCGATCATCCGGCCGAGCTTCACGCTGGGCGGGACCGGCGGCGGCGTCGCGTACAACCGCGAGGAGTTCGTCGACATCGTCCGGGGCGGCCTCGACGCCAGCCCGACCACCGAGGTGCTGATCGAAGAGTCGCTGCTCGGGTGGAAAGAATATGAGATGGAGGTCGTGCGCGATCGCAACGACAACGCCATCATCGTCTGCGCGATCGAGAACGTCGACCCGATGGGCGTCCACACGGGCGATTCGATCACGGTCGCGCCCGCGCTGACGCTGACCGACAAGGAATATCAGATCATGCGCAACGCGAGCATCGCTTGCCTGCGCGAGATCGGCGTCGAAACAGGCGGTTCCAACGTGCAGTTCGCGGTCGATCCGAAGACCGGCCGCCTCATCGTCATCGAGATGAACCCGCGCGTCAGCCGCTCGTCGGCGCTGGCGTCCAAGGCGACGGGCTTTCCGATCGCCAAGGTCGCAGCGCTCCTGGCGGTGGGGTACACGCTCGACGAGCTGCCCAACGACATCACGGGCGCGACGCCCGCCGCGTTCGAGCCGACGATCGACTATGTCGTCACCAAAATCCCGCGTTTCGCCTTCGAAAAGTTCAAGGGATCGCAGGCCGTGCTATCGACGGCGATGAAATCGGTCGGCGAGGTGATGGCCATCGGCCGCAACATCCACGAATCGATGCAGAAGGCGCTGCGCGGGCTGGAGACGGGGCTGTCCGGCTTCAACCAGGTAGATCGGTTGGTCGGCGCGCCGCGCTCCGAGATCGAGGCGGCGCTCGCCGTCGCGTCGCCGGACCGGCTGCTCGTCGCGGCGCAGGCGCTGCGGGAAGGGTTCACCGTCGACGAGGTGCATGCGATCGCAAAGTACGATCCCTGGTTCCTCCAGCGGTTGGAGGAGATCGTCGCCGCCGAGCGCGAGGTCATGGCCGACGGGCTGCCGCGCGACGCGGCGGGCGTGCGCCGGCTGAAGGCGATGGGCTTCAGCGACAAGCGGCTCGCCTGGCTCGCGCTGCGGTCCGCTAACCTCAGGGGCATGGAGCGCGGGATCGCGCGGGGTTCCGGCCTGATCCACGACGCCGTGGTCGCGATGACGGGCGGCGTCACGGAGGAGCAGGTCCGCGCCCTGCGCCACCGGCTGGGCGTCCGGCCCGTGTTCAAGCGGATCGACACCTGCGCCGCCGAGTTCGACGCACGCACGCCCTACATGTACTCGACCTACGAGGCGCCGTCGTTCGGCGAGCCCGAGGACGAGTCGATGCCCTCCGACCGGCGCAAGATCGTCATCCTGGGCGGCGGCCCGAACCGGATCGGGCAGGGGATCGAGTTCGACTATTGCTGCTGTCACGCTTCCTACGCGCTGGCGGACGCCGGTTTCGAAACGATCATGGTCAACTGCAACCCGGAGACGGTGTCGACCGACTACGACACGTCCGACCGGCTGTATTTCGAGCCGCTGACCGCGGAGGACGTGCTGGAGGTGCTGCACGTCGAGCGGTCGCGGGGCGAGCTGGTCGGCGTGATCGTGCAGTTCGGCGGCCAGACGCCGCTCAACCTCGCGCGGGCGCTGGAGAAGGAGGGGATCCCGATCCTGGGCACGAGCCCCGACGCGATCGACCTGGCGGAGGACCGGGAGCGCTTCGCGGCGCTGATCGAGAAGCTCGGGCTGCTGCAGCCGGCCAACGGCATCGCGCGCAGCCGCGACGAGGCGGTCGCCGTGGCGGAGCGGATCGGATATCCGGTGCTGATGCGGCCGAGCTACGTGCTCGGCGGGCGCGCGATGGAGATCGTGGAAGGGCGGCCGCAGCTCGAGGAGTATATCCAGACCGCCGTGCAAGTGTCGGGCGACGCGCCGGTCCTGATCGACCAGTACCTGCGCGACGCGGTCGAGGTCGACGTCGACGCGGTCGCCGACGGGGAGGACGTGGTGGTCGCGGGCGTCCTCCAGCATATCGAGGAGGCGGGCGTCCATTCGGGCGACAGCGCCTGCTCGATCCCGCCCTACAGCCTCCAGCCTGAGATCATCGCCGAGATCGAGCGGCAGACGGACATGCTCGCGCGCGCGCTGAAGGTCCGCGGGCTGATGAACATCCAGTTCGCGGTGAAGGACGGGCGCGTCTACCTGATCGAGGTCAACCCGCGCGCGTCGCGCACGGTGCCGTTCGTCGCCAAGGCGATCGGCGCGCCCATCGCCAAGATCGCGGCGCGCGTCATGGCCGGCGAGCGGCTGCGCGACCTGCCGCGCATCGACCGGCATATCGACTTCTACGCGGTCAAGGAGTCCGTCTTCCCCTTCGCGCGCTTCCCCGGCGTCGATCCGGTGCTGTCGCCCGAGATGAAGAGCACGGGCGAAGTCATGGGCATCGCGCGCGATTTCACCTCCGCGTTCGTGAAGGCGGAGCTGGGCGCCGGCACCGTCCTGCCGACAGGCGGGACCGTCTTCGTCAGCGTGAAGGACGGC
>DASVSW010000348.1:0-2273 GCA_036387895.1 Sphingomonas sp. | reverse complement strand
TCGCGCATTGGAGCTACTCCATCCCGGCGCTGATCGACGGGTGGATCAACGTCCACACCGTCCACGACGTCATCCCGCTCGAACGGCCCGACCTGTCGCCGATCGACGCGGCCGCGCAGCGCCGGCGCCTCCTGGCGATCGCGAGAGCCACGGACCGGATCGTCACCGTGTCGGTCGACGCCGCCAGGCGGATCGAGGCCGCGATCGGCGTCGAGGCGGTCGACCTCGGCGGCGCGGTGCTCGGGCTGGAGCCGGACGACGCCGACCTCCCGGCCGGATTGACGCCGGGCCGCTTCCTCCTGTTCTGCGGGCTGGTCGAGCCGCGCAAGAACCTGGCCGCGCTCGCCCGCGCCTGGGACGCCGCCGGCCGCCCCCTGCCGCTCGTGGTCGCCGGCCCCGACGGAGCTGACGGCGCGGCGCTTCGCCGGGCGCTAGCGGCTGCGGGGGCGATCACGCTGCCCTTCCAACCGCGCCCGCGCCTCGCCCGGTTGATCCGTGACGCCCGCGCGCTCGTTTTCCCGTCGCTGGCCGAAGGCTTCGGATTGCCGGTGGCGGAGGCGATGACGCTGGGCACGCCCGTGATCACCAGCAGCGGCGGCGCGCCGGAAGAGGTGGCGGGCGGCGCGGCGCTGCTCGTCGACCCCCGCGACGAGGCGGCGCTGGCGGACGCCATCCGCCTGATCGCCGCCGACGACGCGCTCGCCGCGCGGCTCCGGTCGGCGGGGCTCGCCCGGGCGGAACGGTTCGGCGTCGACGCGTTCGGGAGACGGCTGCTGCGCTTCTACGACGGTTTGGTTGCGGAACGCGGCGGGCGGGCCTAACCCGCGGCCATGGCCCGAAAGCGGGTCGGGGCGGGAGCGCGGGTGTCTGATCTGAGCGTCGGGATCGACGGGTACAATCTCGCGATGCCGCACGGGACGGGCGTCGCGACCTACGGCTTCGCCCTGACCGAGACGCTCCGCGCGATGGGCCGCCAGACGCTCGGCGTGTTCGGCGTGCCGGTCGGCATGCGCCCGGAGCTGCGCGAGATCCTGTTCTACGAGGCGATGGTGCGCGAGGCGACGCCGTCGAAACTGCCCGCCCCGCTGCGCTACGCGGCCCAGCGGATCGGCGGCTACCGCACGGCGCGCGGCCACGAGGTGCCCGACACCGGCCTCGTCGAGCGGCGCTACTTCCGCAGCCGCCTGCCCCGCTTCGACCGCATCGTCAGCGCCGCGAACCTGTTCGAGCGCGCCGACCGCCACTTCGCGCGCACCTGGCGCTTCACCCGGCTCGTCGTTCCCGATCCGCCCGCGGTGATGCACTGGACCTATCCCGTCCCCATCCGGCTGGAAGGCGCGCGAAACGTCTACACGCTCCACGACCTGGTCCCGCTCAAGCTGCCCTACGCGACGCTCGACCGGAAGCGGAGCTACTACCGCCTTGTGGAGCGCTGCGTCCGCGAGGGCGATCACATTTGCACCGTGTCGGAGTCGAGCCGGCGCGACATCGCCGACCTGTTCGCGGTCGATCCCGACCGGATCACCAACACCTACCAGACCGCGCCGAGCCTGCCGCAGGGCTTCGACCGGACCAGGGTGGACGCGGACGTCGCCAGCCTGTTCGGGCTGAAGCCGCGCGGTTACCTCCTCTATTTCGGGGCGATCGAGCCCAAGAAGAACGTCGCCCGCATGGTGGAGGCGCACCTCTCGTCGCAGCTCGACATGCCGCTGGTGCTCGTCGGCGCGCGCGCCTGGCAGTCGGAAGGCGATCTCCAGCTCGTCACCTCCGGGCTCGCCGCTTCCGGTTCGGCGTTCGGCCGCCGGGTGGCCGACCGGGTGGTCCGTCTCGACTACCTCCCGCGCAGCCTCCTACTCCAGCTCGTCAGCGGCGCGCGCGCGGTGGTGTTCCCCTCGCTCTACGAAGGGTTCGGATTGCCCGTCCTGGAGGCGATGCAGCTGGGCACGCCCGTACTGACCGCGAACACGGGATCGCTGCCCGAGGTGGCGGGGAACGCGGCGGCGTTGGTCGATCCCTACGACACCCGCGCCATCGCGGACGCCATGGTCCGGCTGGGCCGCGACGACGCTTGGTGCGCCGAACTCGCGCGACGCGGCTTCGCCCAGGCTGCGAACTTCACCCCCGACCGTTATCGGGAGCGGCTGGACGGCATGTACGACGCCGTGCTCCGACGTCCCCGCCGTTGAACGAAAGCCCGCCCATGCCCGATTTCTCCGTTCCCGCCGCGCCGTCCCGGAAGCGGGGATTTTTCGGCGGCCTGCGCGCCGAGGTGA
>DASVSW010000347.1:0-3403 GCA_036387895.1 Sphingomonas sp. | reverse complement strand
AGCAGGTCGCCCCCGCCGTGCGCGCCGCAACGGACGGGATCGCGGCCGAACGGGCCGGCCTCGACGCGTTCCTCCGGTTCGTGCGGCGGCACAAGGAGATCTACCGGATCATCGACGAGGCCGAGTTCGTCGACCCCGAGTCCTTCCGCCACCATTACGCCACGACGGCCGACCGGATCGCGCAGCGGCTGGCGGCCGGCGTCGAACGCGGCGAGCTCCGCGCGGACCTGTCGGAGGTCCACGCCTGGGCGATCATGGGGATGAACGTGTTTCTGGGCCTGCGCTTCGGCGTCTGGGCCGAGGACCGCGCGCCCGAGGACGTGGCGGACGCGGTGGCGGAGTTCCTCAGGCGAGGGCTGGCGCGCTAGTCTACTCGATCGTCGCCGAGCGCATCGGCGAGCGCGGTCCGGATCGCGCGCAACTCGTCCATGGGGTCGACCACGGGAGCGGGCGGTTCCGCCTTCCCGCCTTCGCGTGCGAGCAGTTGCTGGACGCCGCGCACGGTGTAGCCTTCGTGGTTGAGCAGCCGGTCGATGCGGCGGACGAGCTCGACGTCCTCCGGGCGATAATAGCGGCGGTTGCCGGCGCGCTGGAGCGGGCGGAGCTGGGGGAAGCGCGTCTCCCAGTAACGGAGCACGTGCTGCGCAACGCCCAATTCCGCGGACACCTCGCCGATCGTGCGGAACGCGCCCGCGGATTTCGGGCGCGCGTCGGTCATGCGGCTCAGCCCGCCGCGGCGATGCGCTCGCGCATCATCTGGCTGGCGCGGAAGGTCAGGACCCGGCGCGGCGCGATCGGCACCTCGACGCCGGTCTTGGGGTTGCGGCCGACGCGCTCGCCCTTGTCGCGCAGCACGAAAGTGCCGAAGCCGGATATCTTGACGTTCTCGCCGTCGGCCAACGCGCCGCACATGTGCGACAATATCTGCTCGACGATCTTGGCGGAATCGGCTCGGCTCAGGCCGATCTCCTTGTGCAGCGACTCCGCGAGATCGGCGCGCGTCAACGTTCCTGCTTGCTCCACGCTATTAACCCTTCCCCACTTCGCGCCCGAACGTACACAGGTTGCCCAGCAACCGGAAGGGGTTGGCTCGTATCAGAAGCGGACGACCGCCGCGCCCCAGGTGAAGCCGCCGCCCATCGCTTCCAGGATCACGAGATGGCCTGGGCGGATGCGCCCGTCGCGCACCGCTTCGTCGAGCGCCAGCGGCACGCTCGCGGCGGAGGTGTTGGCGTGCTTGTCGACGGTGACGACGACCTTCTCGGGATCGAGGCCCAGCTTCTTGGCGGTCGCGTCGAGGATGCGGGCGTTGGCCTGGTGCGGGACGACCCAATCGACCGCCTCCGGCGACAGCCCGGCCAGCGTCAGCGACTCGGTCATCACCGACGATAGGTTGACGACCGCGTGGCGGAACACCTCGCGCCCCTTCATCCGGAGCTTGCCGACGGTGCCCGTCGTCGACGGGCCGCCATCGACGTAGAGCAGGCCGTTGTGCCGTCCGTCGGCGTGGAGCTTGCACGCCAGCACGCCGCGGCCGTCGTCGGCGGCCTCGTCGACGTCGTGCGCCTCCATCACGATGGCGCCCGCGCCGTCGCCGAACAGGACGCAGGTCGCGCGGTCCTCCCAGTCGAGGATGCGGCTGAACGTCTCGGCGCCGATGACGAGCGCGCGGCGGTGCGAGCGCGCGCGGATCATGCTGTCGGCCACCTGCACGGCGTAGAGGAAGCCGGAGCAGACCGCGGCCACGTCGAACGCGACGCAGTCATGGGCGCCCAGCCGCGCCTGCACGGTCGTGGCCGTCGAGGGGAAGGTCTGGTCGGGGGTCGCCGTGGCGAGCACGATCAGGTCGATGTCGGACGCGTCGAGCCCCGCCGCCTCCAGCGCGCGCCGCGAGGCGTCGACCGCGAGCGACCCGGTCGTCTCGTCGGGGCCGGCGATGTGGCGGAAGCGGATGCCGGTGCGCTCGACGATCCACTCGTCGGTGGTGTCCACCGTCTCCGCAAGCTCGGCGTTCGACACGCGGCGGACGGGAAGCGCCGAGCCGGTGCCGGTGATGACCGAACGGATCATGCGGCGGCCAGCTCGATGCGGCCCAGATCCTCGGCGATCCGCCGGGTCAGGTCGTTGCGCACCATCTTGACCGCGTTGCCGATCGCGGTGGCGACGCCCAGCTCGTTGGCGCCGCCATGGCTCTTCACGACGATGCCGTTCAGCCCGAGGAAGACCGCGCCGTTGTGGCGGTTGGGGTCGAGATGGTGGCGGAGCAGCTCGGTCGCCGGGCGCGAGATGAGGAAGCCCACCTTGGACCGGGTCGAGCTGCTGAACGCGCGCTTCAGTAGGTCGGCGACGAAGCGCGCGGTGCCTTCGGCGGTCTTGAGCGCGATGTTGCCCGAGAAGCCGTCGCAGACGATGACGTCGACGGTGCCGCGGGACAGCCGGTCGCCTTCGATGAACCCGTCGAAGCGCAACGGCAGGTGCCCGGACGCACGGAGGATCGCGGCGGCGTCGCGGATCGGGTCGGTGCCCTTCTGGTCCTCCGAGCCGATGTTGAGGAGCGCCACGCGGGGGCTGGAGAGGTCGAGCGTCGCCCGGGCGAACGCCGCGCCCATCACCGCGAACTGGACGAGGTTACGCGCGTCGCATTCGGCGTTGGCGCCGAGGTCGAGCATGACGACGTCGTTGTCGCCGAGCGTCGGCAGCGGCGCCGCCAGCGCCGGGCGGTCGATGCCGGGCAGCATGCGCAGCGCGACCTTCGCCATCGCCATCATCGCGCCCGTGTTGCCCGAAGACAGGGCAGCGGCGGCCCGGCGCTGCTTCACGAGGTCGATCGCGACGCCGAGCGAGGTCGTCTTGGCGCGACGGATCGCGGCCGACGGCTTCTCGTCGCCGGCCACCGTATCGGGCGCGTGCACGATCTCGCAGGCCGGGCGCAGGTCGGGATGGGCGTCGAGCCCGCGCGCGACGGCCGGTTCGTCGCCGACGAGAAGGAACCGCGTCCCTTCCGCCTCGCGCCGAGCGCGCGCGACGCCCGCCAGCATCACCCGGAGCCCGTCGTCGCCACCCATCGCATCGACGGCGATCCAGTCGCTGTCGGGCATGCCCGTCACCTTTCGACCTCCGTCACCTCAAAACGAGGCCGGCTTACCCTTCGACGGAAACGACCTCGCGGCCGTTGTAGTGGCCGCAAGCGTTGCACAGCATGTGCGGCCGCTTGAGCTCGCCGCAGTTCGGGCATTCCTGGAAGCTCTCGACGGGAAGCGCGTCGTGCGAACGGCGCATGCCACGGCGGGAGGGGGAGGTCTTTCGCTTGGGGACGGCCATTTCGGCACCTTGCTCGCTGATATGGTCTGGTTGAAAAGCGTCGCGCCCGGGCGACGGAAGCCTTTGGGGCTCCGGACGACCG
>DASVSW010000346.1:0-5211 GCA_036387895.1 Sphingomonas sp. | reverse complement strand
CCAACGTCCGCCCTCCCGCTCGGCGGTACTGCTTCGGCGTCCCGGCGCCCGCCCGTGTTCCCGATCCCGCGGCGACGATGATGGCGACGACATGGTCCGGAGCGTTCATCGGCGCGGCCTAGCCGAGCGGCGCTCGCCTTGCCAGCATGGCCGGGCTCGACTACCTGCCTGTTTTTCAGGCAGTCACATGCGCACGCTCAAGCCCCTGCAGATCGGCCCCGTCCGGATCGACGTCCCCGTCGTGCTCGCGCCCATGACCGGCGTGACCGATCGCCCGTTCCGCACGCTCGTCCGCCGTTACGGCTCTGGGCTGAACGTCACGGAGATGATCGCGTCCCAGGCGATGATCCGGGAAACGCGCCAATCGCTTCAGAAAGCCGCTTGGGACCCGGTCGAGGAGCCGGTGTCGATGCAGCTCGCCGGCTGTTCGCCTTACGAGATGGCGGAGGCGGCGAAGCTCAACGAGGACCGCGGCGCGGCGATCATCGACATCAACATGGGCTGCCCGGTCAAGAAGATCGTCAACGGCCATGCGGGCTCGTCGCTGATGCGCGACCTGAAGCTCGCCGCCTCGCTCATCGACGCGACCGTGAAGGCCGTGTCCGTCCCCGTGACCGTCAAGATGCGCATGGGCTGGTGCCATGACAGCCTGAACGCTCCTGAGCTCGCCCGCATCGCCGAGGATCTCGGCGCCAAGATGATCACGGTGCACGGCCGCACCCGCAACCAGATGTACAAGGGCAGCGCCGACTGGGCGTTCGTGCGGCGCGTGAAGGACGCGGTGTCGCTGCCGGTGATCGTCAACGGCGACATCTGCTCCGTCGAGGACGCCGAGACCGCGCTCGACCGGTCGGGCGCGGACGGCGTGATGATCGGCCGCGGCGCTTACGGTAAGCCGTGGCTGCTCGGCCAGGTGATGGCCGCGCTTGGCTCGGGTCGCGCCGTCGCCGAACCGTCTCTCGACGAGCAATACCGCTTGATCGCGGGGCATTACGACGCGATGCTCGAGCATTACGGCGTCGAGACGGGCGTCAACATGGCCCGCAAGCACATCGGCTGGTACACGCGCGGGCTCCACGGCTCGGCGGAGTTCCGCAACCGCGTGAACCAGGAGCCGGACCCCAAGCGCGTCCAGGCCATGCTCGCCGACTTCTACGCCCCCTACCGCCATCGCGAAGCGGCCTGACCTGGACGCCGATGCGGGAACGGGCCGCCAGCGGGCGGACGGCGGAGGGGATCCAGGCTGGCCCGATCTGTTCGCCGCGCTCCCCGTCGCCGTCCTGCTGGTCGACCCGGCGGACCGGATAGCGAAGGCCAACGCCGCGGCCGAAGGACTCCTGAACCGATCGGCGCGGGCGATGCTCGGTCGCCCGCTGAACCAGCTGTTGAGCTCGCCGCGCGAGCACGCGGCCGTGGCGGGCCAGGACCTGTCCGTCTACGACGTCGAGGTGGCGACGCGGGAGGGGATCTTGCGGGTGGACTTCGCCGAAGCGCATATCGCCGACCGCCCGGGTTGGCGCGCGATCACGCTCCACGCGACCCCGGCCCGGCACCTGCCGTCCGCGTCGGGGGGCGCCAGGGCGGCGGTCGGCGCCGCCGCCGTCCTCGCACATGAGATCAAGAACCCCTTGTCGGGCATCCGCGGCGCCGCGCAGCTGCTCGGCCCCGGCGAGCTGACCACGCTGATCGTGACGGAGGTCGATCGCATCGCGGCGCTGATCGACCGGATGCAGGGGTTCACCGACACCCGGCCGGTTCCGCTCGCCGACGAGAACATCTATCCGATCCTTGCCCATGCGCGATCGCTCGCCCTCGCCGGGTTCGCGGCGGGCCTGTCGATCGAGGAGCGCTACGATCCGTCGCTCCCGGCCGCGCGGATCAACCGCGACGCGCTGACCCAGATCCTGATCAACCTCCTCAAGAATGCGGCCGAAGCGCTTGCGGATACACCGCAACCGCGGATCGCGATCGTCACCGCGTATCGGCACGGCGTGGCCAAGCGCACCGGCGATCTCCGCCAGGAACTGCCGATCGAGATCGCGGTGATCGACAACGGGCCGGGGCCGCCGCCCGAGATCGCCGGCGCCTTGTTCGAGCCGTTCGTGTCCGGACGCTCGACGGGCGTCGGACTCGGCCTCGCGCTCGTCGACAAGCTGGTCCGCGACATGGGCGGCCTCGTCCGCCACGCCCGCGAGCAGGACCGGACCGTGTTCCGGCTCCTCCTGCCCCGGGGCGCTGCGTGAGCCGGATCCTGGTCGTCGACGACGACGCCGCGATCCGCACCGTGGTCGGCCAAGCGCTCCGTCGCGCGGGGCACGACGTCGTGCTCGCCGCCACGCTCGCCGAAGCCGACGCGGCGCTCGATCGCGGCGTTGATCTCCTCGTCACGGATGTCGTGCTGCCCGACGGCGACGGCCTGGCGCACCTGACCGCCGTCGCCGAACGGCATCCGTCGCTGCCGGTGATCGTGCTCTCCGCGCAGAACACGCTGACGACGGCGGTGCGCGCCAACGAGGCGGGCGCGTACGAGTATCTTCCCAAGCCGTTCGACCTCGACGCGCTCGTCGACGCGGTCGCCGGCGCGCTCGCCCGGAACGGCGCGGTCCCGGCCTCGCCCGGCGACGAAGAGGATCGCGCGCTCCCGCTCATCGGCCGCTCGCCGGCGATGCAGGAGGTGTACCGCATCATCGCGCGCGTGGTCGCGACCGACCTGACGGTGCTGATCACCGGCGAGTCCGGGACGGGCAAGGAACTGGTCGCCCGCGCCATCCACGACCTCGGCTCGCGACGGAGCGGCCCCTTCGTCGCTATCAACATGGCGGCCATTCCCCGCGACCTGATCGAGGCGGAGCTGTTCGGCCACGAGCGCGGCGCGTTCACCGGCGCGGCGGCCCGTCAGGCCGGCCGCTTCGAGCAGGCGGGCGGGGGGACGCTGTTCCTAGACGAGATAGGCGACATGCCGCTCGACGCGCAGACGCGATTGCTCCGCGTGCTCCAGACCGGCGAGTTCACCACCGTCGGCGGCTCGCGCCCGATCCGCGCCGATGTCCGCATCGTCGCCGCGACAAACCGCGACCTAGCGGGCGCGATCGCGGCCGGGCGGTTCCGCGAGGACCTGTTCTACCGCTTGAACGTGGTGCCCGTCGACCTGCCGGCCTTACGCGAGCGGCGGAGCGACGTGCCGATCCTCGCGCGCGCCTTCCTCGATCGGGCCGCGGAAGAGGGGCTGCCCCGTCGCCGCCTCGACGCGGGCGCGACCGCGTCGCTCGAGGCGCATGACTGGCCGGGTAACGTCCGCGAGCTCGAGAACCTGATGCGTCGTCTGGCGCTGCTCGCGCGCGACGAGGTAATCGACGCCGATACCGTACGCGGCGCGCTCCGGTCCGCCGATCCGAGCGCGTCGGGCCCGCCCTCGATCGGCGATGCCGTCCGCGTCCACCTCGAGCGGTTGGAGCGGGACGAACCCGGCGCGCTGGACGATGGGGCGCTCTACGACCGGGTCATGGCGGCGGCCGAGCTTCCGCTGCTCGAAGCGATGCTGCGCCGGCATCGCGGCAACCAGCTTCGCGCCGCTCGGGCGCTCGGCATAAACCGGAACACGCTGCGCAAGCGGCTCGACGCCCTCGGCGTTGATCGGTCCCGGTCCGACGACGAAGCGGGCTGAATCCCGCATAGATTGTGGTTTCGCGGCAACAGTTCACGCGCTAGGGCGGGGGCGATGAACGCCGCCGCGGTGCCAGCGACCGACCAGGACGATCCGCCCCGCCGCTTGAGCGTCACCCCGGCCATGGAGTTCGCGGTCCTGGCCGCTGCCCTGGTCGTCGCCGGCGTCAGCTATTTGATCGTCTCCGCCTCCGCAGCTCCACAAAGGCTGCTGACGCCGCTTCTCGTCGCGAGCCTCCTCGTCGCGAACCTCGTGCCCGGCCTGCTCCTGATGATGCTGCTCGGCCGGCGCATCGCGCGCCGCCGCGCCGCCGCGTCACCGGTGGGGGGCACCGGCCGGCTCCACGTCCGCCTCGTCGCGCTGTTCTCGACGATGGCGGCGGTGCCGATGCTGCTCGTCACCATCGTCGCCTCGCTCCTGTTCCAGTACGGCGTCCAGTTCTGGTATTCCGACAAGGCGCGCGGAATGCTGGAGAATGCGACCAACCTCGCCCAGACCGCCTATCAGCAGTCGCTGAGCCGCTGGGACAACGAGACGGTCGCGATGGCGGGCGACCTGGCGGGCGCGCTGGGCGAGGTGCCCGTCGATAGCCGCGACTTCCAGGGCTATTTCGCCCAGCAGGTCTATGTCCGCAGCCTCAGCGAGAGCGCCATCGTCCGCGCGGCCGGCGACGGCGTCCAGATCGTCGCGATCGTAAACCCTTACGACCGGGACCTGAGCCGCGCCGTCAGCGCCTCGATCATCGCCGAGCTCCGCCGCGGCAAGCGCAGCGTCGTCGCCGATACCGGCGAGCGCGTCCAGGTCGTGACGCCCCTTCCAGGCGCGCCCGGCTACTTCCTCTATGGCGGCCGGGTCAGCGACCTGCGCGGCATGAACGAGCAGTCGGCCCGCGCGCGGCTCCTCCTCAACGACTATCGCGCGCTCCTGGCGCGCGCGCGCAGCCTTCAGCTGCAGTTCAACGCCGCGCTGCTCCTCATCTCGCTGGTGATCGTGGGCATCGCCGTCTTCATCGCGCTGCGGGTGGCCGACCGACTGGTCGCGCCCGTCGGCGAGCTGGTCGGAGCCGCGCGCCGCGTCGCGGGCGGGGACCTGACGGCGCGCGTGTCGGACCCGCGCAGCCGCGACGAGGTCGGCACGCTCGCCCGCGTGTTCAACCAGATGACCGGCCAGCTGGAGCAGCAGAACACCGCGCTGGTCGCCGCCAACACGCAGCTGGAGAACCGCCGGGCGCTGATCGAGGCAGTGATGGCGGGCGTGTCCGCCGGCGTCGTAGCCACCGCGCCCGACCGCACCGTCCAGATCGCGAACCGGTCCGCCGCGAGCCTGCTCGAGGCCGACGAGCTCGTCGGCCGTCCCTTGGGCCAGGTCTCCCCCGAGCTCGACCAGCTCGTCGCGACCGGCCAACGCGAGGGCGTCGTCCAGATCGGCCACGGCCTAGACGCGCGCACGCTCGCCGTCCGCATCGCCCGCGCGCCGGCGGGCCCGATCTTGACGTTCGACGACATCAGCCAGCAGATGGCCGACCAGCGCCGCGCCGCCTGGTCCGA
>DASVSW010000345.1:0-6012 GCA_036387895.1 Sphingomonas sp. | reverse complement strand
TGGCTCCGCGTGCTGGGCGACGCCGTCGCCAGCGGCCGGAGCGACGCCGCGGCGACCGACGCCTACGCCGCCGCCTGCGCCGTGCGCTTCGTGGGCTAGCCATGGACGCGCTGATGGCGGCGCTGGTCGCGGGCGCGCTGGCGCAGGCCGGCGACCGGCCCGCCTGGCTCGCCGCCATCCTGTCGGACCGGCACCGCCGCTCCCTGCCCGTCCTCCTCGCCGCCGCGCTGGCGTTGGCCTTGACAAGCGCGCTCGCTTGCCTCGGCGGCGCGCTGCTGGCGGGGCGGCTCACGCCGGCCGCGAGCGCGATCTTCCTCGGGCTGGCGCTCGTCTTCCAGGGCGCCGGCGGCTTCCTGCCGGTCAAGCCGCCCGAGCGGCTGGAGCGCTGGCGCCTCGGCGCGTTCGGCACCGGCTTGGCGGGTCTCTTCATCCTCTTCTTCGGCGACGGGCTGCAGTTCGTGGTGCTGGCGCTCGCCGTGCGCGCCGACCTCCCATGGGCCGCCGCGGTCGGGGCGACGCTGGGCGCCATGGCGGTGATCGCGCCCGCCGCGGTCATGGGCGAGCGCGCCTGGACCCGCCTGCCCCAGCGGACGTTCCGCCGCGCCGCGTCCGCGCTGTTCCTCCTCGCCGGGATCGCGCTCGGCTTGTCAGGGCTGGGCCTCGTCTAGCCGCGGAGCCAATCGGCGCTTACCTCGTTCCGCGTCCGACCCGTCCTGATCCGGAGCACGACCTATGGCCGACGCCGCCCCTCCCCCGCTCGACACGCCCACCGACCTGAAGCGCAACGACGTGGCGACGGTCGCGGATGCGCTCAACGTCGCGCTGGCGGACGCTTATGCGCTCTACCTCAAGACCAAGAACTATCATTGGCACGTGTCCGGCCCGCATTTCCGCGACTACCACCTCATGCTCGACGAGCAGGCGGCGCAGATCCTGGCCGTCACCGACGTCATCGCCGAGCGCGTCCGCAAGACGGGGGGCACGACGCTCCGCTCGATCGGCGACATCGCCCGCCGCCAGACCATCCGCGACGACGACCGCGAGTTCGTGCCGCCGCACGAGATGCTCGCCAATCTGCGCGACGACAACCTCCACCTCGTCACCGTCTACCGCGACGTGCGCGAGCGCGCGGAAGCGGCGCGAGACACGCCGACCTCCAGCCTGGCGGACGAGTGGATCGACCAGGCGGAGGAGCGGGCGTGGTTCCTGTTCGAGGCGAGCCGGCGGAGCTAAGCGCAGCTTAGCGAGCCACCAGGCCCGCCGAGCGGCCGACGGGTCGGCCCTGGCCGAACCCGATCGACGACGCGGGCTCCGCCCGCGGCGCGGCCCTATGGCGTGAGAGTCAGCAACCACCAATCCGCCGCCGCCCCGAACCGCAGCGGCAGCACGCTCGTCCCCGTTCCCGCCGTGACCACCGTCAGCCGCCCGCCTTCCCGCGCCAGCCCGCATCGGTAGCGCGGTTCCGACACCTCGACGGGCGGGCCGTACAGGGGCAGCACGACCTGCCCGCAATGCGTGTGCCCCGCCAGCAGCAGCGGCATGTCGCCGGGCAGCCGCGGCGCGATGTCGGGCGAGTGCGACAGCATGACGGACGCGCCGCCCACCGCGCGGGCCGCAGCGGCGGTCGCCCCGACATCCTCCCGCCGGTTCACCATGTCGTCGATCCCGCCCACCGCCAGCGGCCCGCGCCGCACCGCCTCGTTGGCGAGCACCGTCACGCCCGCCCCCTCCAGCGCGCGCCGCACGGTGGGCGCGTCCGTCCAATATTCGTGATTGCCCATCACCGCGACGACGCCGAGCGGCGCGCGCAACCCGCGCAGCGCCGCGAGGTCGGGTGCGACACCCGCGTCCTCCTGCTCATGGCCCGCGATGTAGTCGCCCGCGAGCAGCACCAGGTCGGGGCGGAGCGCGTTCGCCCGGGCGACCAGCCGCTCCAGCCGCGCCCGTCCCGTCGCCGTGTTGCCGAGGTGCAGATCGCTCCACAGCAGCACCCGGACCGGCCCCGCCCCCGCCGGCCAGCGCGGAAGCGCGATCGTCGCGCGGCGCACCACCGGATCGGCGACCGCGTTCGCGTAGCACCACGCCAGCCCGAGCAACGGCGAGAGCAGCAAGAGCAGCAGAAAGCGACGCATCCGTAACGACTAGCGGGAGCGCGACGCGTCCGCCATGCGTTCCCCGCCCATGCACGCCTTCGCAGCGCTCCTCGATTCGCTCATCTACACCCGCTCGCGCAACGCCAAGCTCAAGCTGGTCGAGGATTATCTGAAGGCCACCCCCGACCCCGATCGCGGCTGGGCGATGGCGGCCTTGACCGAGGATCTCGACCTGCCCGGCGTCAAGCCCGCGCTGATCCGCGCGCTGGTCGAGACGCGGATCGACCCCGTGCTCTTCCGCATGAGCCGCGACTTCGTCGGCGACACCGCGGAGACGGTGTCGCTCCTCTGGCCCGCGCCGGTCGTCCCCGCCGACCCCGCGCCGATCAGCGTGACGGAGGCCGTCGAGCGCCTGCGCCACCTGTCGCGCTCCGACGCGCCCGCCGAGCTCGGGCGGATGCTCGACCGGCTCGACCCGGAGGAGCGGTTCGCGCTCCTCAAGATGGCGACTGGCGAGACGCGCATCGGCCTGTCCGCCCGCCTCGCCAAGACCGCGCTGGCGCAAGCCTATGGCCAGGACGTCGATCTGATCGAGGAGCTGTGGCACGGCCTGGAGCCGCCCTATCTCGAGCTGTTCGCGTGGCTGGAAGGGCGCGGCGCCCAGCCGACGCCCGCCGACGTCCCCACCTTCCGCCCCTTCATGCTCGCCCACGGACTGGAGGACGCGCGCGTGTCGCTCGACGACTACGCCGCCGAATGGAAATGGGACGGCATCCGCGTCCAGATCGTCCGCGTGGGCGACCAGACGCGGCTCTACAGCCGCACCGGCGACGACGTGACCGCCTCCTTCCCCGACGTGGCGGGCGCGTTCGCGCACGCAGGCGTCGTCGACGGCGAGCTGATGGTGAAGGGCGAGCACCAGGCGGCCGGGTTGGAAGCGGAGGGCGCCGCCAGCTTCAACGCGCTCCAGCAGCGGCTGGGGCGCAAGGTCGTGTCCGCCAAGATGCTCGCCGACTATCCCGCCTTCGTCCGCCTCTACGACCTGCTCGTCGACGGGACGGAGGACGTCCGCGCGCTGCCTTGGGAAGAGCGCCGCGCGCGGCTGGAGGCGTTCGTCCCCCGGCTCGACCCCGACCGCTTCGACCTGTCGGGCCTGATCGAGGCGCGCGACTTCACCGAGCTGGAGGCGATCCGCGCCGGCGCCCGCGACGCCGCGATCGAGGGCGTGATGCTCAAACGCCGCGACTCGCCCTACACCGGCGGGCGCCGCGCCGGCCTGTGGTACAAGTGGAAGCGCGACCCGCTCACCGCCGACTGCGTGATGATGTACGCCCAGCGCGGCTCGGGCCGCCGGTCGAGCTACTACAGCGACTACACCTTCGGCTGCTGGAACGAGGAAGGCGAGCTCCAGCCCGTCGGCAAGGCGTATAGCGGCATCACCGACGAGGAGCTGCGGATGCTCGACAAGTTCGTCCGCGGCCACACGCTGAACCGCTTCGGCCCGGTGCGCGAGGTGGAGAAGACCTTGGTGCTGGAGATCGCGTTCGACTCGATCCACACGTCGACGCGGCACAAGTCGGGGGTGGCGATGCGCTTTCCGCGGATCGCGCGGATACGACTCGACAAACCTGCCGCTGAGGCGGATCGGATCGAGACCTTGCGTCGACTTGTAACGTAATCCTCCGTTCGCCCTGAGCTTGTCGAAGGGCTGCTCTTCTATCGATCGCGACGAAGAAGAACGCTGCTTCGACAAGCTCAGCACGAACGGGTGGGACTGACATCCGCGCCGCGGCGAAGCCGCGTCGTCGAACGGGTCGGCTGGCCGACCCGCCGGCCGAGCCTTCGGCGTCTCAGGGTCAGCTCGGCTGACCCTGTGCGCCTCAGGCCATCCGCATCATCCGCTGCACGTCCTGGATGTGCTCCCGGATCCGCCCGCGCGCCAGCATCGCGACATGCCGGTGGTGCATGCTCCGCCCTTCGGACAGGTACCGGTCCTGGATCGCCAGCAGACGCTGATGGCCGTCCAGCTGACCCATCAGATACTCCCGGTCGAACGCCGCGCCGCGCGCGCGCTGGAGCCGGTTCATCATCGCCTGGTCGCGGGGCAAGGGCGGCGGCGGGGACATGGGCGCCATCTCGTTGATGATGCGCGCGACCGTCTCCTGCTCCTCGACCTCGAAGTCGGCGAACTGGCGCACCTGCGGCCGTTGCGCCCGGCTCTGCGCCATGCGGCTGGTCAGAAGCGCGACGTTGCCGACCTGCAGCGTCTCGGTGGCGTGGCGCTGCTCGGCCGGGCCCATCTGCATCGCCATGTTGTGGCCCTGCATCATGCCCTGTCCCAGCGCCGGGGCGGCTACCAGGCCGACCGCGCCGGTGAAGAGGCTTGCTCCGAAAGTCCTGCGATCCATCCCGCGTTCCTTTTTCTCGTGTTCCGATCCCGCTCGCTCCCCGAAACGTCACGAGCGCTCCGAAAGTTCACGACCTGATCCTGGTTAACGCCTTTGACGGAACGTGGTCCGGTCTGCGCTGTTACGAGGCGATCCCGGAACGGAGGACGAGCCATGACGGACAGCCGCGACGCAGCCGAACAGCAGCTGGAGCGCCGGTACAAGATACGCCAGGTCACCGATTACCAGGCCTCATGGACCGAGCGCGACCGCGGCGGGCCCGGCACCTTCACGCTCCAGCTGATCCTCGACAAGGGCGTGGAGGAGTACATCCTCGACGTCACCGCCGACGACCTCGACGTGCTGACCAAGCTCCTGAAACGCAGCGACTACGCCATGTTCGACATGGAGCGGAAGGTGCTGATGTTCGAGAACCTCGACGTCGACTGACGGCGTCGGCTTCAGCCCGAACCCGATCCCACCCCCTCGTCCTCGTGAAAGCGGGAATCGGTCTCCGACCGCTCGATCGCGGAACGCTCGTAGCGTTTCCGCCCCTTGCGGAGCCCGGGCGGCCGCCGCACACCGCCCGCGTGCCCACCCTTATGCCCGCGCTGCTGATGATCCTATCCGGGTCGCTCCACGCGGTCGTCAACGTCCTGATCAAGGGCGGCCGAGACAAGGCAGCGGGCCGCGCCATGACCGACGCGTCGAGCGCGGTGATCCTCTTGCCGGCGCTCCTCTTCGTACCGCTGCCGACGGGCGCCTGGGGCGCGCTCGCGGCCAGCGCCGTCGTCCACGCCTTCTACCTCTACGCGCTGGTCCGCGCCTATGAAGTGGGCGACTTCTCCGCGGCCTATCCCGTGCTCCGCGGCACGGCGCCGCTGGTCGCCGCGATCGTGTCGGTGGGCGTGCTCGGCGAGCCGGCGAGCGCCGCCGATCTCGCCGGGGTCGCGCTGATCGGCGGGTCGATGACCGCGCTCGTCGCCGGACGGCACCTCAGCCGGGCGGCGCTCGGCTGGTCGCTCGCGACGGGCGTCGCGATCGCCGGCTACACCGTCATCGACGCGGGCGGCGTCCGCGCCGCGCCCAGCGCGCCGAGCTACATCGCGTGGGATTTCGTCCTGATGGGGTGGCTCACCGCCGCCATGTTCGGAGCGTTGCGGGGCCGCGCGCTGTTCCGCGCGATGCGCGACCAGTGGCGGCCCGGCGTCGTCGCGGGCGCCCTCTCGATCCTCACCTGCGGCCTGGCGCTCACCGCCTTTTCGCTCAGCACCGCCACCGCCCCGCTCGCGGCGCTGCGCGAGACGGGGATCGTCACCGCGGTGCTGCTGGGCGCGCTGGTGCTGGGCGAGCGCGTCACCCCCGCCCGCGCCGCCGCCGTCGCGGGCGTGCTCGCCGGGGCCGCGCTCATTCTGTAGGGGTAAGCTGTTTCAGCGAAGCTGAAACAGAGCGGCGCCGGCCCGCTCCCCTACCCGGTCACCCATCCAGGGTACGCTGTGGGCGGCCGGGTGAGGGAGCGGGCCGGTGCCGCG
>DASVSW010000344.1:0-7644 GCA_036387895.1 Sphingomonas sp. | reverse complement strand
CTGCCGAGCTACCAGCGCAAGGAGAATTGGGGCGCGGCCGAAACCTTCTACCAGCTCGTCCGCAAGCTCGCCGATCGCGACGCCCGCCCGGCGCCGAGCGAAGGCCGGCGGCCCTGCGCCAATCTGCTCGGGCCGACCGCGCTCGGCTTCCGACACCGCGACGACGTGATCGAGATCACGCGGCTGCTGGATGCGCTCGGCGTCGACGTGCACGTCGCCGCGCCGCTCGGCGCCACGCCCGCGGACCTGGCGCGGCTGGGCGAAGCCGACTTCAACGTCTGCCTCTACCCCGAGATCGCGGACACGGCCTGCCGCTGGCTGGAGAAGAGCCTCGGCCAGAAGACGGTGCGGACGATCCCGATCGGCCATGGCGCGACGCGGGCGTTCATCGCAGAGGTCGCGGCGCTGGCCGAGGTCGATCCGGCCGCCGCGCTCGACACGTCCAACATGCCATGGTGGAGCCGCTCGGTCGACTCGACTTACCTCACGGGCAAGCGCGTCTTCATCTTCGGCGACGCCACCCACGCCGTCGCCGCCGCCCGGGTAGCGCGCGACGAGCTCGGCTTCGAGGTGGTGGGGCTCGGCTGCTACAATCGCGAGTTCGCCCGCGACGTGCGCGAGGCGGCCAAGCTGTACGGCGTCGAACCGCTGATCACCGACGACTATCTGGAGGTGGAGGCCGCGATCCAGGCGCTCCAGCCCGAGCTGGTGCTCGGCACGCAGATGGAACGCCACATCGCCAAGCGGCTGCGCATCCCCTGCGCCGTCATCTCGGCGCCCGTCCACGTCCAGGATTTCCCCGCGCGCTACTCGCCCCAGATGGGGTTCGAGGGCGCGAATGTGCTGTTCGACACCTGGGTCCACCCGCTGGTGATGGGGCTGGAGGAGCATCTGCTGACGATGTTCCGCGACGATTTCGAGTTCTCGGACGCGAGCGGCGCGAGCCATCTGGGGCACGGCTCCGCGGCTCCGCCCTCCGCTCAGGTCGCGGTGGCGCCCACCCCTTCGGCGGTCGTCGTGGAGGACGCCACGCCCGCCCCGGCTCCGCCTGCGACCGGCGCGGGAAGCTGGTCCTCGGACGCCGAGCGCGAGCTGCTCAAGATCCCCTTCTTCGTCCGCGGCAAGGCGCGCCGCAACACCGAGAAATACGCCGCCGAGCAGGGCCTGGCCCTGATCACCCTCGACACGCTTTACGACGCGAAGGCTCATTATGCCCGCTAGCGCCCCGCTTCACGTCGTCATCGTCACGCTCGACAACCATCTGTCGGGCGCGGTCGAGCGGGCGGCGGCGCGGTTCGCGACGGAGAACGCGGGCATCACGATCGGCTTCCACGCCGCATCCGATTGGGACCGTAACCCGGGCGCGCTCGACGCCTGCGTGGCGGACATCGCGCGCGGCGACATCGTGGTCGCGACCATGCTGTTCCTCGACGATCACATCCAGGCGGTCCTGCCGGCGCTCACGGCGCGGCGCGAGAGCTGCGCTGCGATGCTGGGGCTTATGTCCGCCAGCGAGGTCGTGAAGCTGACCCGGATGGGCGACTACCGGATGGACAAGCCCGCCAAGGGGCCGCTGGCGTTGCTCAAGCGCCTTCGCGGATCGCCCAAGCCGGGCGGCTCCTCGGGCGCCGGGCAGATGAAGATGCTGCGCCGCCTGCCGAAAATGCTGCGCTTCATCCCGGGCACGGCGCAGGACGTCCGCGCCTATTTCCTCACGCTGCAATATTGGCTGGCGGGCAGCGACGACAGCGTCGTCGGCATGATCCGCGCGCTCGCCAACCGCTATGCGGGCCACGCCGGGCGCGCCGAGCCGCCGCACGATTATCCCGAGGTCGGCGTCTATCACCCGAAGCTCGCCGGTCGGATGGCCGAAGCGATAGACGCGCTGCCTGCGCCGAAGGGCGCGGTCGGCACGGTCGGCGTGCTGATGCTCCGGTCCTATCTGCTCGGCCGCGACACGGGCCATTACGACGGCGCGATCGCGGCGCTGGAGGCCAAGGGGCTGCGCGTGATCCCGGCCTTCGCGAGCGGGCTCGACTCGCGGCCCGCGATCGAGAAGTTCTTCATGAAGGACGGTCGCGCGACCGTCGACGCGGTCGTCTCGCTGACCGGCTTCAGCCTGGTCGGCGGCCCCGCCTACAACGACGCCGCGGCTGCCGAGGAGATGCTGGCGCGCCTCGACGTGCCATACGTCGCCGCGCACCCGATCGAGTTCCAGTCGCTCCAGCAATGGGGCGCGAGCCGCCAGGGCCTGCTGCCGATCGAGGCGACGATGATGGTCGCCATCCCCGAGCTCGACGGCGCGATCCTGCCGTCCGTCTTCGGCGGCCGCGCCGACGGGTCGGGCGAACCCTGCACCGGTTGCGGGCGGCGCTGCGCCTTCCCCGCCGCCGGGCTGGCCCGGGCGATGCGGTCCTGCCCGGAGCGCGCCGAAGCGCTCGCGGCCAAGGTCGCCAAGCTCGTCGTGCTGCGCCGCTCCGAGCGCGCGGAGCGGAAGCTCGCGGTGGTGCTGTTCAACTTTCCGCCCAACGCGGGCGCCACCGGCACCGCTGCGCATCTGGCGGTGTGGGAGTCGCTCCACGCGACGCTGACCAGGCTCTCGGCCGAGGGCTACGACGTCGCCGTCCCCGCCGACGTCGACGCGCTGCGAGACGCGGTGCTGACGGGCAACGCCGCGCGCTACGGCGCGGACGCCAACGTACACGCGCGCATTCCCGCCGACGACCATGTCCGCCGCGAACCGCATCTGGCGGCGATCGAGGCGCAATGGGGGCCGGCGCCGGGTAAGCAGCAGAGCGACGGCGGCACGATCCACGTGCTGGGCGCCCGGTTCGGCAACGTCTTCGTCGGGATACAGCCCGCTTTCGGCTACGAAGGCGATCCCATGCGGCTGCTGTTCGAGGGCCGCTTCACCCCGACCCACGCGTTCAGCGCCTTTTACCGCTGGCTCCGCGAGGATTTCGCGGCCGACGCGGTGCTCCATTTCGGGACGCACGGCGCGCTGGAGTTCATGCCGGGCAAGCAGGCGGGGCTGTCAGGGGATTGCTGGCCCGAGCGTCTGATCGGCGACCTGCCGAACATCTACCTCTACGCCGCCAACAACCCGTCGGAGGGGCTGATCGCCAAGCGCCGGTCGGGCGCGATCCTGGTCAGCTACCTGACGCCCGCCCTGTCGCAAGCCGGGCTGTATAAGGGGCTCGTCGATCTGAAGGCGTTGCTGGAGCGCTGGCGCTCCTCGCCGTCGGCCGACGAGCGCGCGACGCTGGAGCCGATGATCCGCGCATCGGCCGAAGCGCTCGACCTGGGTCCGGCCGGCTCCGCGGCGATCGCGGCGGCGGAGCGCGGCCCCCGCGCCTGGACTCCGGTCGTCGTCGGCGACGAGGCCTGGGACATCGCGCCGCTGTCCGCGCGCTTGTACGAACTCGAGCGCGAGCTGATCCCCAACGGTCTGCACGTCCTGGGCGAGGCGATGTCGGAAGAGACGCGCGCGCAGATGATCGCCGCGGGGGCCGATAGCGGCTTGACGGTCCACAATCACGAGCTCGACGCCTTGGTCCACGCGCTCGACGGCGGGTTCGTCCGGCCCGCGCCGGGCGGCGACGTGCTGCGCAACCCCAAGGTGCTTCCGACCGGGCGCAATATCCACGGCTTCGACCCGTTCCGCATCCCCGGCGCGTTCGCGTGCGGCGAGGGCGCACGCCAGGCGGACGAGCTGATCGCGCGCCACACCGCGACGGCCGCCTTCCCCGAGACGCTGGCGATGGTGCTCTGGGGCACCGACAACCTGAAGTCCGAAGGCGTCCAGATCGCCCAGGCGCTGGCGCTGATCGGCGCGCGGCCGCGCTTCGACGGGTACGGCCGGCTGAGCGGCGCGGAGCTGGTGCCGCTCGCCGAGCTGGGCCGCCCGCGCGTCGACGTGATCGTGACGCTGTCGGGCATCTTCCGCGACCTGCTGCCGCTCCAGACCCGGATGCTCGCCGAAGCCGCCTGGCTCGCCGCCAGCGCCGACGAGCCGGCCGAGATGAACTTCGTCCGCAAGCACAGCCTGGCGCACGCCATCAAGCACGAGTGCGACCTGGAGACGGCGAGCTTGCGCGTCTTCTCCAACGCGGAAGGCTCCTACGGCGCCAACGTCAACCTGCTGATCGACGACGGCGCCTGGACCGATCCCGACGAAATCGCGGAGGTGTTCGAGCGGCAGAAGGGCTACGCCTATGGCCGCACGGGCCAGCCCGCGCGTCAGGCCGAGTTGTTCAAATCGGCGCTGGCCGGCGTCGACCTCGCCTACCAGAACCTGGACTCGGTCGAGCTGGGCGTCACCGACATCGACCATTATGTCGACGCGCTGGGCGGCATCAGCCGCTCGATCACGCGCGCCAAGGGCAGCGCAGCGCCCATCTACATCGTCGACTCGACGCAGGGGGCCACGAAGGTCCGCACGCTCGGCGAACAGGTCGACCTCGAAACCCGCACCAGGATGCTCAACCCCGTCTGGTACGAGGGCATGCTGAAACACGGTTTCGAAGGCGTGCGCAACATCGAGGCCCACGTCACCAACACGATGGGCTGGTCGGCCACGACCGGCGACGTCTCGCCCTGGGTCTACCAGCGGATCAGCGAAACCTACGTCCTCGACGCCGAGATGCGCGAGCGGCTGGCCGGCCTCAACCCCAAGGCGTCCGCGCGCGTCGCCAACCGCCTGATCGAGGCGAGCGACCGCAGATTCTGGGAACCAGACGCCGCTACCCTGGCCGCGCTCCACGCGGCGAGCGACGAACTCGAAGACCGCCTCGAAGGCGTCACCGCGGTGGCGGCATAAGGAACCGATATGGCATTGTTCGATCCCCCCGCACGCGGCGCAGACGGAGACGGCTCCGTCCAGGTCGCGCTCGACCCCAAGGACCGCATCGGCAACGCGAAGGTGTTCGCCGTCTACGGCAAGGGCGGAATCGGCAAGTCGACCACCTCGTCCAACCTGTCCGCCGCCTTCTCGCTGCTCGGCAAGCGCGTGCTCCAGATCGGCTGCGATCCCAAGCACGACTCGACCTTCACGCTCACCAAGAAGCTGATGCCGACGGTCATCGACGTGCTGGAGACGGTGAACTTCCACGCCGAGGAGCTGCGCCCCGAGGACTACATGTTCGAGGGCTATAACGGCGTGATGTGCGTCGAGGCCGGCGGCCCGCCCGCGGGCACCGGTTGCGGCGGCTACGTCGTCGGGCAGACGGTGAAGCTGCTGAAGCAGCATCATCTCCTCGAGGAGACCGACGTCGTGCTCTTCGACGTGCTGGGCGACGTGGTGTGCGGCGGCTTCGCCGCCCCGCTCCAGCACGCCGAGCGCGCCGTGGTGGTGGCGTCGAACGATTTCGACAGCATCTTCGCGATGAACCGCATCGTCGCCGCCATCAAGGCGAAGTCGAAGAACTACGACGTGCGCATGGCTGGCGTCATCGCCAATCGCAGCCACGCCACCGACGAGATAGACCGGTTCAACGCCGCAACCGGCCTGAAGCGTCTCGCGCATTTCCCCGATCTCGACGCGATCCGCCGCTCGCGCCTGAAGAAGTGCACCTTGTTCGAGATGGAGCAGACGCCGGAGGTCGCGGCGGTGTGCGAGGAGTATAAACGCCTGGCCGCGGCCATGTGGGCGGGCTGCGAGCCGCTCGCCTGCGAGCCGATGAAGGACCGCGACATCTTCGAGTTCCTAGGATTCGAGTGATGGCGAGCGCGCTTCCCTCCAGCGCCTATGGCGACCGCCGCACCCGGCTCGAGACCTATTTCGACCGCACCGCGTCCAAGACCTGGGAGCGGCTGACCTCCGACGCGCCGGTCAGCGGCGTCCGCGCGACCGTCCGCGCGGGTCGCGACCGGATGCGCGCGACCCTGCTCTCGTGGCTGCCCGCCGACCTGACGGGCCTGCGGCTCCTCGACGCCGGTTGCGGCACGGGCGCGCTGGCGGTCGAAGCGGCGCGGCGCGGCGCGGAGGTCGTCGCGATCGACGTCGCGGGCAGCCTCGTCTCCGTCGCGCGCGACCGCGCGCCGGCGGGCTTGAAGATCGACTGGCGGGTCGGCGACATGCTCGACCCGTCGCTCGGATCGTTCGACCACGTCGTCGCGATGGACTCGCTGATCCATTACCGCGCGTTCGACATCGTCGACGTCTTGACCGCCCTGTCCGAGCGCACGGGCGGCTCGCTCCTGTTCACCTTCGCACCCTCCACCCGGCCGCTCGTCGTCATGCACGCGGTCGGCAAGCTCTTCCCCCGCTCCGACCGCGCGCCCGCGATCGAACCGGTGCGCGAGCGGCTGCTCCGCACGCTGATCGCGGCGGCGCTGCCGGGAGCGCGGATCGGCCGCTGCGATCGCATCTCCAGCGGTTTCTACACCAGCCAGGCGATGGAGGTGCTGCCGGGATGAGCCGCGCCGCCGCCTTCCGGACCGGCGAGTTCTGGAGCCGCGTCGGCACGCGGTTCCTGCCCTTCGCGGACGCTGCAACCGCGGACCTGCCGCTCGGCCGGCTGCTCAGGCTGTCGCTGTTCCAGATCTCGGTGGGCATGGCGGCGGTGCTGCTGACGGGCACGCTCAACCGCGTCATGATCGTCGAGCTCGGCATGTCGGCGTCGTTGGTGGCGGCGATGGTGTCGCTGCCTCTGCTGTTCGCGCCGCTGCGCGCACTGATCGGCTTCCGGTCGGACACGCACCGCTCGCTGCTCGGCTGGAAGCGGGTGCCGTACATCTGGTTCGGCACGCTGCTCCAGTTCGGCGGCCTCGCGCTCCTCCCCTTCGCCTTGCTGGTGATGACCGGCGGGGGGACCGGACCCGCGGCATTCGGCCATGCGGGCGCCGCGCTCGCCTTCCTGCTCGTCGGCGCGGGCATGCACACGACGCAGACCGCCGGGCTGGCGCTGGCGACCGATCTCGCGACCGACGAGACGCGGCCGAGGGTCGTAGCGTTGCTCTACGTCATGCTGCTCGTCGGCATGATGGTGAGCGCGCTCGTCATCGGCCGTGCGCTGACCGATTTCACCCCGACCAAGCTCGTCCAGATCATCCAGGCGGCCGCCGTGCTGACCATGGCGCTCAACCTCGTGGCGCTCTGGAAGCAGGAGGCGCGCGACCGTTCCGCGACCGCGCGGCACGATGCGCGCCCGGTCTTCCGCGACGCGTGGGCGACGTTCATCGCGCGGCCGGGGACCATGCGGCTGCTGGTCGCGGTGGGCCTGGGCGCCGCGGCGTTCAGCATGCAGGACGTGCTGCTCGAACCCTATGGCGGACAGATACTGGGCCTGTCGGTCGGCGCCACCACCACGCTCACCGCGCTCTGGGCCACGGGGATGCTGGCGGGCTTCGTCTGGGCGGCGCGGCGGCTCGCGGCCGGAGCCGATCCGCACCGGCTGGCCGGTTTCGGCGTCGTCGGCGGCATCGCGGCCTTCCTGTGCGTCATGTTCGCGGGGCCGCTCCACGCGCCGGCGCTGCTCAGCGTCGGCGCGGTGTGCATCGGCGCGGGCGCCGGGCTGTTCTCGGTCGGCACGCTCACCGCGGCGATGGCGATATCCGACGGTGACAGGCTCGGCGGTCGCTCGGGCCTCGCGCTCGGCGCATGGGGGGCGGTGCAGGCGAGCGCCACGGGCGTGGCGGTGGTGA
>DASVSW010000343.1:0-4823 GCA_036387895.1 Sphingomonas sp. | reverse complement strand
CGAACGGCGCGTCGCCTCTCAAGGAGATGCGGCCCTGGGCGGCGGTCGGCTCCCGCGATTTCTGCGCCAACATCGACGGTGCCAACAAGATCGCCGCCGACGGGCATCGCGCCGCCGTCGAGCGAATCCAGGCCGACATGGCCCGGTTCAAGCGCGACCGCGACCTCGACCGGGTCGTCGTCCTCAACCTCGCCTCGACGGAGCGCAAGGCGGACATGACCGCCGACGCCATGCAGTCGGTCGACGCCTTCGAGCGCGGGCTCGACCGCGACGACCCGGCGATCAGCCCGGCGATGCTCTACGCCTACGCCGCTATCGACGCCGGCGCGCCCTACGCCAATTTCACGCCGTCGGTCGCCGCGGACGTGAAGCCGCTCGCGGACCTCGCGCGGCAGCGCAACGTGCCGGTGGCGGGCAAGGACGGCAAGACGGGCCAGACGTTGATGAAGACGGCGATCGCGCCCGCGCTCCGCGATCGCGCGCTCCACGTCGACGGCTGGTTCTCGACCAACATCCTCGGCAATTCGGACGGGCTGGCGCTCGACGACGCCAAATCGCTGGCGAGCAAGGTCGACACCAAGAAGAGCGTCCTCGACTCGATCCTCGGCTACCCGGTCGAGGACCACATCATCATGATCCACTATTATCGCCCGCGCGGCGACGACAAGGAGGCGTGGGACAACATCGACCTCACCGGCTTCCTCGGCCAGAAGATGCAGCTCAAGCTCAACTTCCTGTGCAAGGACTCGGTACTGGCGGCCCCGCTCGCGATCGAGATCGCGCGCTGCCTCGACCTGGCGCAGAGCCGCGGCGAGGGCGGAGTGCAGGAGCAGATGGGCGTGTTCTTCAAATCGCCTCAGACGAACGGGTCAGAGCCGATCCACGACTTCTTCGAGCAGCAGCTGATCCTGGACAGGTGGTTGGGCGACAAGTGACGGTTGTCCTGCACTCGCCATGCTGAACTCGTTTCAGCATCCAAGGTGGTGCAGGCGACTCAGGCTGGGTCGCATGGACTCCGCTGGACCCTGAAACGAGTTCAGGGTGACGGCGGGAGAAGTTGACAGGGCGGGGAACGAACAGGGTGCTTCGACAAGCTCAGCACGAACGGCCGGAGGGGACCGCTGTCGCGGCTGGACTCACCCCCGCCATCCTGCCCCTGTTCCGCGAACTGGGCGACCTGAAGCGCATCCGGTCCGCCGAGCGCGAGGGCTCGACCGCGGAACGGCTGTTCCGTGACGGCTGGGCGGCGCTCGCGGCCGGCGCGCCTGCGTCCGACGTCATGGCGCGCACGGTCGCCGCGGCGCTCGCCGCGGCGCGGTTGGGCGATCTCGACCTCGCCAAGCTCCGGGCGCTAGGGCTCGGCGACGAGGCGGTCGCGGTGCTCGAACGGTCGTTCGACGAGGTCTCCGGCGACCTCGATCCCGCGCTCGCCGCCCGTCTCCGTCCCGCGCTGGCGGCGGGCGCGCCGGAGCCCGGCCCCGTGCCGCCCTTCGTCGACAAGCTCGCCCGCCAGCCCCGCGCGGGCGTGACCTGCCCGGGCAAGCCTCGGATCATGCTCCAGCCGCCGGAGAACCACGCCGAGCACTGCCTGATGGTCGCGGTCTACGCGGTCATCGCGGCGCCGATCCACAGCGCCGACCCGGTGCCCGTCTTCGTCGCGAGCATGGCGCACCACCTCCACAGCGCCGCGATGCCGGACTCCGGCTTCTCCGGCGAAGTGCTGCTCCGCGACGCGCTCGACGACGTCATCGCCCACGCCCGCGAGGAGGCTTTGGCCGAGCTCGACCCGGCTCTGCGCGAGGAGGTCCGCGCCGCGCTCGCGCCGATAGCGGGCGACGCGACGCCCGAAGCGCGCGCTTTCCACGTTGGCGACGTGCTCGACCGGGTGCTGGAGATCGAGCAGCATCTACGCGCCGCGACCGTCGCCATGGACGACGTGCTGGGCGACTACGGTCTCGTCCATGACGGCCCGGTCAAGGGCTTCCACGACCGCATCCTCCAGGAGACGGGGCTGGCATGACCCCGCTCCGCTCGCCGACCTCCGGCCAGCCGCTCGATCACGATACGCCGCACTCGCTGGCCGACGGCTGGGGCGGGCGCTGGCCGGTGGTCGACGGCATCCCGTTCCTGCGCGTCGAGCAGGAGGGGCTGGTCGCGGTCGCGCTCGACGCGCTCGACCGCGGCCATTCGGACGAGGCGCTGGTCGCGCTGCTCACCAACCAGGACGATTGGTGGACCGGCCCCGCCACCGATCTCGACGAACTCCGCCGTCTCGTCGCCGAGCGCGACACGCTGACGCTGCGCGAGGCGATGGCGCTGCTCCGTCTCGGACCGGTCGCCGACTATTTCGCTTATCGCTGGAGCGACCCGACCTATCTGGCCGGGCTCGCGGTCATGGAGGCGCATTGGAACGCGCCGGCGACCGCGTTCGAGCTCGCCTGCGGCATCGGTCATTATCTGCGCGAGCTGACGCGGCGCGGGGTCGAGTGCGTCGGCGCGGACGTGGTGTTCGCGAAGTGCTGGCTCGCCAAGCACTGGGTCGCGCCGGACGCCGACTACGTCGTGTTCGACGCGGGCGCGACCTGGCCGTTGGGCGAGGCGCGCTTCGACCTCGTCCAGTGCCACGACGCCTTCTATTTCATGCCGCGTCAGGATTTCGTGGCGGATCGCCTGCGCGGCGCGGTCGCGCCCAGGGGCGTGCTGGCGGTGAGCCATGTCCATAACCTCGGTTTCGAGGGCGGGGCGAAGGGGCCGGCGCGGACGGCGCAGGAGTGGGCGGCGCTGTTCCCGGACGCGACCGTGTACGATGAACGGTTGCTGCTCAGCGCTCTTACCGAGGCGGACACGCCCGTAGCTACAGGCTGGGTCGATGACGCAGCGGTGGAGGCCTGGTCGCTCGTAGAGGGCGACGGCCCGGCACGTGCCGTCGCGGGCGGCCTCGCCCTCCCGACCGGCGACGCCAACCTCCGGCCCAACCCGCTCCTCGGCGAAGACGGCCCGCGCTGGCCGTCCGACCGCTACCGCGACGAGTACGCGGCGGCGCCGTGGGCGAGCGGACGGGGCGACCCTGTCCGCACCCGCCGCCTCGTCGATCTGCCGGAGCGGTGGTGATGGACGGCCTTATCCCTCCACGGCTCCACCCCGGCGAAGGCCGGGGCCCAGGGCGACCCGCCCCGCACTCGACGGGCGGTGTCCGGACCGCTGGGCCCCGGCCTTCGCCGGGGTGGAACGGAGAGGCGGTGGATACCTCCCCCCGCTGGGGCGTCGCCGGCTTCGGCTGGGTCGCGCGCGATTACATGGTGCCCGGCATCGAAGCCGCGGGCGGCGTGGTCCGCGCCGTCGCCGATCCGTCGCAGCTCGCCCAGGCGAGCGCCGAGTCCGCGTCGCTGCTCGCGTTCTCCGACACCGTCGACATGCTCGCGTCGGGTGAGGTGGACCTGCTCTACGTCGCCACGCCGAACAACGCGCATCTCGGCCCCGTCCTGGCCGCGTGCGAGGCGCGAGTGCCGGTGCTTTGCGAAAAGCCGATGGCCGCCTCGCTCGCGGACGCGGAGGCGATCGGGAAAGCAGTCGCCGAGAGCGGCGTCCTCTACGGCACCGCCTTCGACCAGCGCCACCACCCCGCGCACCGCCGCATGGCCGAGCTGATCGCCGACGGCGCGATCGGGCGGCTGGTGGCGGTCCGCATCGTCTACGCCTGCTGGGTCGATCCGCTCTGGTCGCCCGACGGGACGGCAGCCGAGAACTGGCGCGCCGACCCGGACGCGGCCGGGGGAGGGGCGGTGATCGACCTCGCGCTCCACGGCCTCGACCTCGCGCAGATGCTCGTGGCCGAGCCGCTGGATCGGCTGCACATCGAGCTGCAGCGCCGCGTGCACGACTATCCCGTGGACGACGGCGGCGTGCTGTCCGGCCGGACGGCGGGCGGCGTGCTCGTGACCAGCCATGTCGCGTACAACTGCCGCGAACAGCTGCCCCGCCGCCGGCTGGAGGTGCTGGGCGAGCACGGCCTGCTCACCGCGACCGATACGATGGGCCAGACGCCGGGCGGGACCGTGACGCTGGCGCGCGGCGACAGCGTCGAGGAAGTCGCGTTCGAACAGGCCTTGAGTCCCTTCGCCGCTCAGGCCGCCGCCTTCCAAGCTGCCGCCGCAGGCGGAGCGCGCCACGACTTCTCCGTCGACCGCGACCTCGCGCTCATGCGCCTGTTCGACCGCGCTTATCAGGAGGCGAGAGCGTGCCTCTGAGCCATTGGTCCTGCGCCAATTGCGGCTTCTGGCAGCTTCACTTCGCGCCGCCCGACTGCCCCGTCTGCACCGACGTCCGCAACGACCTGCCGGAGGACGGCTGGCGCTTCCTGCCCGAGGCGGAGGTGAGGGCGACACACGACGGCGCATGGTGGCAGGTTGCGGACGACCTCTGGGCCTTCAGCACCAGCCCCGCGCTCGGCCTCGCCGGCACCGGTTGGCTGCTCACGCGGCCGGAGGGCAACATCGCCTTCGAGGCTGCGCCCTATTATTCCGACGCCATGCTGGACCGGATCGAGTCGCTGGGCGGCGTCGCCCTCCTCGCCGCCTCCCACGCCCACGGCTACGGGGCGCTGTTCCAGCTCCAGCGCCGGTTCCAACCCGCCGTCGTCGCGATCCAGCGCGACGACCTGCGCATGACCAAGGCGTTCCGCGTGACGTACCCTTATGACGAAGCCCTGGAGCTCGCTCCGGGCTACACGCTCCACCATGTCGGCGGCCATTACGAGGGCCAGGCGGCGCTCCACGACGCGCCCGGGCGCCGGCTCTTCTGCGGCGACATGTTCAAGGTGGACC
>DASVSW010000342.1:0-6964 GCA_036387895.1 Sphingomonas sp. | reverse complement strand
CGGGTTCGGCTTCCTCCGCTCGCCCGAGGCCAACTACCTGGCCGGGCCGGACGACATCTACATTTCGCCCAACCAGGTCCGGAAATACGGGCTGCGCCCCGGCGATACGGTCGAGGGCGAGATCCGCGGGCCGAAGGACGGCGAGCGCTACTTCGCGCTGACGCGGCTGGTGTCCGTCAACTTCGACGACCCGTCGGTCGTGCGGCACCGGGTCAATTTCGACAACCTCACGCCGCTCTACCCGGAGAGCAAGCTGACGCTCGACCAAGCCGATCCGACGATCAAGGACAAGTCGGCGCGCGTGATCGACATTGTGGCGCCGCAGGGCAAGGGGCAGCGCGCGCTGATCGTGGCGCCGCCGCGGGTCGGCAAGACCGTGCTCCTCCAGAACATGGCCAAGGCGATCACGGACAACCATCCGGAGGTGTTCCTGATCGTGCTGCTCATCGACGAGCGGCCCGAGGAGGTCACCGACATGCAGCGCTCGGTGCGCGGCGAGGTCGTGTCCTCGACCTTCGACGAGCCTGCGACGCGGCACGTCCAGGTAGCCGAGATGGTGATCGAGAAGGCCAAGCGCCTCGTCGAGCACAAGCGCGACGTGGTGATCCTGCTGGACTCGATCACGCGCCTCGGCCGCGCCTACAACACGGTGGTGCCGAGCTCGGGCAAGGTGCTGACGGGCGGCGTCGACGCCAACGCGCTGCAGCGGCCCAAGCGCTTCTTCGGCGCGGCGCGCAACATCGAGGAGGGCGGGTCGCTGTCGATCATCGCCACCGCGCTGATCGACACGGGCAGCCGCATGGACGAGGTCATCTTCGAGGAGTTCAAGGGCACGGGCAACTCCGAGATCGTGCTCGACCGCAAGGTGGCGGACAAGCGCATCTTCCCTGCGCTCGACGTGGGCAAGTCGGGCACGCGCAAGGAGGAGCTGCTGGTCGACAAGGCCAAGCTGTCCAAGATGTGGGTGCTTCGCCGCATCCTGATGCAGATGGGCACCATCGACGCGATGGAGTTCCTGCTCGACAAGATGCGTGATTCGAAGACCAACGAGGACTTCTTCGCCAGCATGAACCAGTAACGCGCAGGGCGCACGTGCGCAGCGGCGCTGCGCACGAGACGCCCCAGCGCGGCCGGCGGGTCGGCCCCGGCCGAACCCGTTCGACGGCGCGGCTCCGCCGCGGCGTGCTCCGCACGGTGATCTTCCTGGCCAGATCGGCGCGCCAGACAGCGACCGGCGGGTTACAAATGCCGCACCGCCGCGTTAAGCGCCCGTGATGAGCATCCTCCTTCTCCTATCCCAAGCCGCCGCGGCCGCCGCTCCCTCCATGTCCGAGATGTGGGACCTGGCGTTGAGCGACTTCGCCAACATCACCGAAGCGTCGAGGCTGGCGGCGTTCGGTCAGGTGCTGCTGATCGACATCGTGCTCGCGGGCGACAACGCCATCGTGGTGGGCGCGCTGGCGGCGGGGCTGCCCGACGAGCAGCGCAAGAAGGTCATCCTGATCGGGATCATCGCCGCGCTGGTGCTCCGCATCGGCTTCGCGCTCATCGCGACCTGGCTCCTGTCGATCGTGGGGCTGATCTTCGCGGGCGGGCTGCTGCTGCTGTGGGTGTCGTGGAAGATGTGGCGCGAGCTGCATCACAGCCGCCCGTCGGAGGACGGGGTCGACAACGTCCGGCCGGCGCGCAGCTTCGCGGGCGCCGCCTGGGCGGTGGCGCTGGCCGACGTTTCGATGAGCCTCGACAACGTGCTGGCGGTCGCCGGCGCCGCGCGCGACCATCCGGGCATCCTGATCATCGGCCTGGTGCTGTCGGTCGCGCTGATGGGCTTGGCCGCCAACCTGATCGCGCGGTACATCGAGCGGTACCGCTGGATCGCCTATGTCGGCCTGGTCGTGATCGTCTACGTCGCGGGCAAGATGATCTACGACGGCATCGTCGACCCCACGATCGGCATCACGACGCTGTTCGCCTGATCGGCGCGTCAGCCAAGAGCTTGGGCGAAGAACGCCGCCGTACGCTCGTCGGCGAGCCGTGCGGCGGCGTCCGAGCGCCGGCGGCCCGTCTCGGCGGCGAAGCCGTGATCCTCGCCGGGATAGTCGTGGATCACGACCTGGGGATGATCGTCGAGGCCGGCGTGGATCGCGGCCTGGGCGTCCTTGGACACGAAATGATCCTCGCCGGCGATGTGGAGCAGGAGCGGGCGGGCGATGGCGTGCTTCTCGCCGAGCAGGCCGTCCAGCCCCACGCCGTAATAGCCGACGCTGGCGTCCGCGTCGGTGCGCGTCGCGGCCATGAAGGCCAGGCGACCTCCTAGGCAATAGCCCACGACGCCCACCTTGGCGGCGCCGCGGGTCCGGGCGAAGCGGATCGCGGCCTCGATGTCGGCAACGCCCTGATCCTGGTCGAACCGGTTCATCAGCGCGAGCGCGCGGTCGAACTCCGCCGGCGTGTCGGGATCCAGCTCGACGCCCGGCTCCAGCCGCCAGAACAGGTCGGGGGCGAGCGCCAGATAGCCGTCCTCCGCCCAACGGTCGCACTTGCCTTGGATGCCGGCGTTCACGCCGAAGATCTCCTGGATCACGACGATCGCGGCGCGGGGCGTTCCCTGCGGCTCCGCGAGATAGCCGCCGAAGCGCGCGCCGCCGTCGAGGGTGGCGATGTCCATGGTCGGCATTCAACGTCTCCGGTGGCGGCGCTCGAGGGCGAGCAGCCGGTGCTTGGTAGGGAGGCCATCGCCGGCCGAGTAGTTGTCTGTTCCCCCGGCCGCGAGGACGCGATGGCAGGGGACGATGATGGGATAGGCGTTGGTCCGGCACGCCTGGCCGATCGCGCGGGCGCTGGAGCCGATGGCGGCGGCGACCTCGCCATGGCTGCGCGTCTCGGCGTAGCCGATCGCCCGGATCGCGTCGCGCATCGCAGGACCCCGCGGCGACCGGAGCGGGGTCAGGGGCAGGTCGAATTCCCGGCGCTCACCGGCGAAATACTGCTCAAGCTGCTCGACGGCCAAGCGGACCGACGCGGCACTGGCGGGGACGGGATCGCCCTCGGTCAGGATGCGCAGCGAGTGCAGCGTCCCTTCGTCGCCGGAGACCTCGATCGGGCCGATGGGCGTTGCGAGCCGGGCGGTGTCTCGGGCATGCATGGCGTCTGCATGCCGGACGGTCCGGCGGCGCTCAAGGGGCAGCATATGAAGGTCACGATCGATTTGGACCTGACGCCGGAGGAGGCGCGCCGCGCGCTGGGCTTGCCGGACCTGACGCCGCTCCACGACCGCTACGTCGCGCGGCTGGGCGAGCTGGTCGAGGGCGGGATCAAGCCCGAGATGATCGAAGGTATGCTGAAATGCTGGGCGCCGATGGGGGAGGCGGGGCTGACCTTCTGGCGGCGGCTGTTCGAGGCGGGGAACAAGCCGCAATCATGACCGACACGATCTTCGCGCTGTCGAGCGGGCGGCCGCCGGCGGCGATCGGCGTGATGCGGGTGAGCGGGCCGGGAGCGGTCGACGCGGCGCGTGCACTGGCGGGGAGCCTGCCGGAGCCGCGGCGGGCGGCGTTGAGGACGTTGCGGGACGGGGAGGGCGGGGCGCTCGACCGAGCGCTGGTGCTGGTGTTTCCGGGGCCGGGGAGCACCACGGGCGAGGACCTGCTCGAGCTGCACCTCCACGGCGGGCGGGCGGTCGTCGCGGCCGTGGAGGCGGCGCTGGAGCGCCGAGGCCTGAGGCGGGCGGAGCCGGGGGAGTTCACGCGGCGCGCGCTGGCGAACGGGCGTATCGACCTGGCGCAGGCCGAAGGGCTCGTCGACCTGCTGGCCGCGGAGACCGAGGCGGCGCGTGTGGCGGCCATGGGGGCCGCCGAGGGGCAGGTCAGCGCGATGGTGCGCGGCTGGAGCGGGCGGCTGTTGGCGCTGTCGGCGGGAGCCGAGGCGGTGCTGGACTTCGACGACGAGGGCGACGTCGCGGTCGATCTGAGCGGCTTGCGGGCGGAGGTCGCGACGGTCCGGAGCGAGATGGCGGCGGCGCTCGAACAGCCGCCGGTCGAGCGGTTGCGCGACGGGGTGCGGGTGGTGCTGGCGGGGCCGCCCAATGCGGGCAAGTCCACGCTGCTCAACCTGCTCGCCGGACGCGAGGCGGCGATCGTGTCGCCGGTCGCGGGGACGACCCGCGACGTGATCGAGGCGCCCGTGATCGTCGGAGGCGCTGCCTATCTGCTGTCGGACACGGCGGGGCTGGTCGACGAGACGGCGGACCGGATCGAGGCGATCGGGGTCGAGCGGGCGCGGGCGGCAGCGCAAGCGGCTGATATCGTGCTGTGGTTGGGCGACGAGCCGCCGCCCCGAGCGGCGCTCTGGGTGTGGGCGCGGGCCGACGAAGCGGGCCGTGACATCGCGCCGGTGGCGGCGGACGTCATCGTCTCGCGCGAGCGGCCGGAGACGGTGACGACACTGTGGCGGTTGATCGCCGAGCGGGCGCGGGGGCTGCTGCCGGCGCTTGACCGCCCGGCGCTGAACGCGCGGGCGCGGGGGCATGTGGGGGAAGCGGTCGCGGCGCTGGAGGCGAGCGACGATCCCCTGATCCTGGCGGAGGGCCTGCGCTCGGCGCGCGTGGCGCTGGCGCGGGTGACGGGGGAGGATGCGACGGAGGCGATGCTCGACGCGCTGTTCGGGCGGTTCTGCATCGGGAAGTGAGTTGTTCCACGTGGAACAACTCACGACGCCGAGGGGTGCAGGACGCGTCGCGATCGACTAGATGGGCCGCCATGTTCGACGTGATCGTGATCGGTGGAGGCCATGCCGGCGTAGAGGCCGCGCTTGCCGCGGCGCGGCGGGGTGCCTCGACGGCGCTCGTCACCTTCTCGAAGGCGACGATCGGGGCGATGTCGTGCAACCCCGCGATCGGGGGATTGGGCAAGGGGCATATCGTCCGGGAGGTCGATGCGCTCGATGGCGTGATCGCGCGCGCGGGCGACCTGGCCGCGATCCACCATCGGATGCTCAACCGGTCTAAGGGCATGGCGGTCAGGGGACCGCGCGTCCAGGCGGACCGGAAGCGCTTCGCGGCGGCGGTGCAGGGCATGGTCGCTCGCGCGGCGAGACTGACGGTCGTCGAGGGCGAGGCGGAAACGCTGCTGATAAAGCGCGGCGCGGTCGCGGGCGTGCGCCTGGCGGACGGGTCCGAGCTGCGGGCGCGGGCGGTGGTGGTCGCGGCGGGGACATTCCTGGCGGCGCGCATGTTCCGCGGCGACGAGCGGATGAGCGGCGGGCGCATCGGCGAGCGCCCGGCGGGGCCGCTCGCCGAGCAGCTGCGGGCCGCGGGGCTGCCCATGGCTCGGCTGAAGACGGGGACGCCGCCCCGGATCGACGGGCGGACGATCGACTGGGCGCGGGTCGACGAGCAGCCTTCGGACGCGGAGACGTGGACGCTGTCGCCGCTGTCGCGGAAGCCTCGTCTGCCGCAGGTCGCGTGCGGCGTTACGCGGACCAATGCGCGGACGCATGACCTAATCCGCCAAGGTCTGGGCCGATCGCCGCTGTTCAGCGGCGACATCGAGGGGCAGGGGCCGCGCTACTGCCCGTCGATCGAGGACAAGGTCCATCGCTTCGGCGACCGCGACGGGCACCAGATCTTCCTGGAGCCGGAGGGACTGGACGACCCGGTCGTCTACCCGAACGGCATCTCGACGTCCTTGCCCGCCGATGTGCAGGAGGCGGCGGTGCGGTCGATCGCGGGGCTGGAGCGCGCCGCGATCACGATGCACGGCTATGCGGTCGAGTACGACCATATCGACCCCCGCGCTCTCGGGCGCGACCTGCAGGTCCGCGATATGCCCGGGCTGTTCCTGGCGGGGCAGGTCAACGGCACCACAGGGTATGAGGAAGCGGCGGGGCAGGGGCTGGTCGCGGGGCTTAACGCGGCGGCGCTTAGCCGCGGGCTCGAGGCTTGGGGGGCCGATCGGTCGCAGAGCTATCTGGGCGTGATGATCGACGACCTGACGCTCCACGGCGTCACCGAGCCGTACCGGATGCTGACCGCGCGGGCGGAGTATCGATTGAGCTTGCGCGCCGACAACGCCGAAACGCGGTTGGGGCCGGTGGGGCGGCGTCTGGGCTGCCTGTCGCCCGAGCGGCTCGCGCATCTTGACCGGCGCGAGGCGCAGCGAGCGGCGTTCCGCGAGCGGCTGGAGGTGACGCGGACGGCGTCGGAGCTGGCGGCCAACGATCTCGGCGTCGCGCAGGACGGCGCGCGCCGTTCGGCCTGGGCGTGGCTGCGCATCCAGACGATCGCGCTCGACGATGTCGCGCCAGGGGCGGGCGAGGGAATCGACGTCGACGTCGCCGCGGAGGTGGTCGAGGACGCGCGCTACGCCCCCTATCTGGAGCGGCAGGCGGCCGAGGTCGCGCGGGCGCGGAGCGAGGACCAGCCGCTGCCCCCGGCACTCGACTACGCCGCGGTGCCCGGCCTGTCGAACGAGATGGTCGAGCGGCTGTCTGCGGCGCGGCCGGAGAGCCTGGCGGCTGCGGGTCGCGTCCGCGGCGTCACCCCGGCGGCGCTGACCGCGATCCTGCTCCACGCCAAGCGGCGCGCGGCGTGACCGAAGAGGAGGCGCGCGACTGGGTAGCCGACCGGTTCACGCCCGAGCAGCGCGCCCGGCTCGACCGGTTCGCCGCGATGGTGGCCGACGAGAACGGCCGGCAGAACCTGGTGTCGCCCGCGACGCTGCGGACGATCTGGGCGCGGCACATGGTCGACTCGCTGCAGCTGATCGACCTCGCGCCCGCCGACGGCGCGTGGATGGACATCGGCACCGGCGGGGGCTTCCCCGGACTGGTGGTCGGCATCGTCCGCGACACGGCGGTGCACCTGGTCGAGCCGCGGCGGCGGCGGGCGGAGTTCCTGAGCGCGGCGGCGGACGAGCTCGGGCTGCCGCACGTCGCGGTCCACGCCAGCAAGGTCGAGAGCGTCGAC
>DASVSW010000341.1:0-3163 GCA_036387895.1 Sphingomonas sp. | reverse complement strand
CCGCCGACGGGCCGAAGACCGGTACGCCCGCTGCGCGTAGGCTGTCGGCGAGGCCGTCGACGAGCGGGGCTTCGGGGCCGATCACGACCAAGCCCACGTCATGCGCGCGCGCGAACGAGATCACGGCGGGGTGGTCGGCGGCGTCGAGCGTCACCAGATCGGCGTGGCGCGCGATCCCGGGGTTGCCCGGCGCCGCGTAGAGCCTAGTGAGGAGCGGCGACTGGGCGAGTTTCCACGCCAGCGCGTGCTCGCGACCGCCTGAGCCCAACAGCAGGACGTTCATGGATCCCTTCCCCTCCGACGCTCCCCGGCTGGTAGCCGAGCCGACTCCCGGCGACAACGCGCTCGCCGTCTCCGTTTCCGAGCTGGCGGGCCGGTTGAAACGCGTGGTCGAAAACGAGTTCGGCTTCGTCCGCCTGCGCGGCGAGATCAGCGGGTGGAAGCGCGCGGCGTCGGGTCACGCCTATCTCGCGCTGAAGGACGAGGGCGCGGTCATCGACGGCGTGATGTGGAAAGGTCAGGTGAACGCGCTCGCCTTTCAGCCGCAGGACGGCGTGGAGGTGGTCGCGACGGGCAAGGTCACCACTTACCCCGGACGGTCCAAATACCAGATCGTGATCGAGCGGATGGAGCTGGCGGGCGCCGGCGCGCTGATGGCGCTGCTCGACAAGCTGCGCCAGAAGCTGGCGGGCGAGGGCCTGTTCGACCGCGAGCGGAAGAAGGCCTTGCCGTTCATGCCGCGGGTCATCGGGGTGGTGACCTCGCCGACGGGCGCGGTGATCCGCGACATCCTCCACCGGCTGGAAGATCGGTGTCCGACGCATGTCGTGGTCTGGCCGGTCAAGGTCCAGGGCGAGGGGTCGGCGGCCGAGGTCGCGGCGGCGGTGCGCGGGTTCGACGCGATGCCCGCGGACGGGCCGGTGGCCAGGCCCGACCTCGTCATCGTGGCGCGGGGCGGGGGGTCGATCGAGGACCTGTGGTCGTTCAACGAGGAGATCGTCGTCCGCGCGGTGGCCGAGTGCCGCATCCCCATCATCTCGGCGGTGGGGCATGAGACCGACACGACCCTGTGCGACCACGCCGCCGATCTCCGCGCGCCCACGCCGACCGCGGCGGCCGAGATCGCAGTGCCGGTGCTGGCCGATTTACGCTACACGATCGACAGCCACGCCGCGCGGACGGGGCGCTGCGCCCGGCGCTATGTCGAGCGGGGGCGCGAGCGACTCGACGCGCTGGTGCGTGTGCTGCCCAAGCGCGACGCGCTGCTGGGACCCCAGCGCCAGCGCGCCGACGAGGCGGGCCAGCGGCTCGACCGCGGGCTGGAGAGGCGGGTCGCGCAGGCGCGCGCGCTGCTCGACCGGTCGGCGGGCGCGCTCAGGCCGGCGCTGCTCCAGCGCGAGCTGGAGGGCGGGCGCGAACGGCTGGGAGCGACGTGGCGGCTCGTCGAGTCGCTCAACCCGCATCGCGTGCTGGAGCGCGGCTACGCCCGGGTGACGGGGCGGGCGGGCGACACGCTGCTGACGGCCGCCGCCGCGCGCGGGGCGGGCGCGGTGACGATCCACTTCGCCGACGGCGCGGTGGACGCCAAGGTCGAGCGGGCCAAGGTTGAGCCGGAGGGCGCGCGCGCCTACGTGAAGCCGAGCCCCACGCAGCCGTCGCTGCTGTAGCGTTCCGGATGAAGCCCATGCTGATGTCGAACACCGACCGACCCGCCCGCCTCCACTTCATGGCCAACGGCTTCCGCGTGCTGAGCCCAGGCGACCATGTCGTGTGCGCGGCGACGGGCGCGCGGATCGCGCTGAACGACCTCCGCTACTGGAGCGTCGGCCGGCAGGCGGCCTACGCCACCGCGCAGGTCGCGAGCGAGGCGCTGGCCCCCCGGTGAGGGCGCTTCTCGCGCTGGCACTGGCCGTCGCGGCGCCCGCCGCGTCGCAAGCGCCACCCGCGCCGCCGACCGTGCCGTTCCGGCTCTCGGGCGCTCCGACGCAGGGCGGGCTGGTGACGGGCGAAGCCCTGCCGGGGACCGTCTCGGTCGCGCTGCGGACTGCGGGCGCGCCGGACGCCCCCGCCGCGCTGTCGGGCCGGCGCTTCATGATCGGCTTCGACCGCGACGCGCCGCCGTCGGCCGAGCTGGTGGCGACGATGGCGGACGGGCGGCGCGTCTCCACGACGCTCGCAGTCGCGCCGCGGGCGTGGCGGCTGGAGCGCATCGACGCGCCTTATCGCGCCGGGCGCACCGACGCCGAGTTCGAGGCTGTCCGGCCGGGCGAGCTCCAGCGGATCGCGGCCGCGCGCGCCGTCGTGACGGGTGCGGCGGGCTGGCTGGAGCCGATGCGCTGGCCGGCCCGGGGCCGCGTCTCCGGCCTGTTCGGGGCGCAGCGCGTCTACCAGGGCAAGCCCGGCTCGTTCCATTCAGGCGTCGACCTGGCGCTGCCGACGGGCGCGCCGGTGGTGGCGCCCGCGAGCGGAGTCGTGGTGCTCGCCGCCGAGCCTTCGCGGCCGTTCACGCTGGAGGGGAACCTCCTGATCATCGACCATGGCGGCGGCCTGTCGAGCGCGTTCCTGCACCTGTCGCGCATCGACGTGGGGCTGGGGCAGCGGGTCGCGGCGGGGCAGCCGGTCGGCGCGGTAGGCGCTACCGGCCGCGCCACGGGGCCGCACCTCCACTGGTCCTTGCGCTGGCGCGACGCCCGGCTCGACCCGCTGCTGGTGGCGGGGCCGGTGCTCTAATTCTCGCGTCGGACCGCGAAGGTGCCGCCGTCGACGTTCAGTTTGAAATTGCTGGTCACGCCTCGCTTCACCGTCACCTTGGCCCCTGGGCGGGGCCGCGCCAGGATGTCCTTGCTGTCGGTCTGCCGCCAGCGCGATCCGTCCGCGAGCGTGAACAGCGACTTGTTGTACGGTCCCGGGTCCAAGCGGACGAGCGTGGTTTCGATCTGCCGGACCTCCTCCGCCTCGTCGTCCTTGCCTTCGCCGAAAATGTTGAGTCGGGGCAGCGACAGGCCGAACAGCGTCCGCCGCGTCTCGCGCATCTGTTGCCGGTCGACCACGACCACGTCGCGCGACGCCTCCGCGGCCTGTAGCGCCGCGACTTGCTGGTCGAAACAGGCGAGACGCGCCTGCGGGTCGGCGACCGCGCGGCAGTTCACGACTGCCTGAAACG